>CALXTO010000009.1 GCA_944391425.1 uncultured Alphaproteobacteria bacterium
GAATGGCTTATCTAGAGCAATTTGTTCAGGTCGAAAGTGTCCTCACCTACCTCTTTGTAGGCTCCGGTACTTTCGCCCTTAAATCTTATTATCCGGCTCGCATATCAGCCTTTTTGTAAAAGTTCGTATAACGGTCATCTAGAGCAATTTTACGCGGTCGGAGAAATCATTCTGTTTGACTTGTTCGTCGCCCTTACCAGAGTGTACGATAGCTTATTTGCCGTTGCCGCGATTTTGCAAAACACGGTGGGCAAACTGGTATTTGTTTATCAGGTCTTTTTTGTTGGCGAGTTCGAGCGGCTTGCCGTCTTTGTCCTTGCTGAAGAACTCTTTGGGATTGTATTGTTCTAAATGTTTATTTAACTTTTCTTTGCGTTCTTCCGGCGTGGATTTGTCACCAGGATGTCCGGAGCCGTTTTTGATATAAAAGTTTGCGGCTTCTTTGAGCGTGTTTTCATATGCCGTGCGGTTTTCTTGAAGTTTTTGGGCATTTTCGTTGCCGTTCAGAGCTTCTTTGGCTGTACTTATAGCATCTTTATCACCGGATTTTTTAGCTTCATCCAAATCTTTTTTCAGTGCCTGATATTCAGGATCATTATTGCAGATTTCCTGAGTTTCATTAAAAGCCTGGCGGGTTTGCGCCATTTTATTTTTGAGTTCGGCGCGTTTTTGTTGTGTGGTGATGATTTTGTTGATTTCTTCAAACTGCGGATATTGCTTTAGCTCTTCCATTTCAGGCGCATTGGTCATCTTAAGGCCGTGTTTGAGACAGGCCAGATAAAGCATGGCTTTGTATTCGGGATGTTTTTCAAATTTGCCGAAATTGATGGTATTCTTGCCCAGGTTGACGGCTGTGGCGCAAAGCTCGTCAAAAGCTTTCTGCTCCCCGCCGACATAAGCCTGTTGTTTGCTGGCAAAAGCTAAGTCGTTGTTTCCGTCTTTGAAAAACAGGTGTTTGGGATAATCGTTGTTTTGATATTCCTGAAAATTGTTTTGAAGCTGGTCGTTGGCTTTGCGGACGGCCTGGCGAACTTCATCTTTCCATTTTTGATCAGGATCGGCTTCCGGCAGCTGTCCGTCGACAGTTAAGACCTCTTCATCGTTTGGTGATTTGTAGGTTGTGACGAATTCTTCTTTATTTTCGGCGTTCCAAAACTCAGAAATCAAAGACAAGCGATTTTCGAGACTAAGGGAGGAACTTTTGGATAGAAGTTTTTGCAAAAGAAGAACGTCTTCTGATTTATTACGGTCATCACGATGGCCTTCTTGAATATCCTTCAGAGCAAAACTGGCATATTGTTGGTCAAGCTTATGTTGTTCATCAATTTCCTGAGCTGAGAAAAGAGGCGATTTATTTTTTGTGTCGTGAAGCAATGTTTGCAGAGAATCAGCATAAATAGCTTCAGTAATAATGTGAGTAGTAACGGTAGCGCAATCTAAACGGTTGCGCTCGGTCAGTTTTTTAGGGTTCATATAAACGGTATATCCGGCAGCGTGTAAAGCATTGGCAATATCATATTTGGCTTCCGCGTAAGCCTGATCGCCGCCAAACTGTTCAAAAATATAAGCATTGTTTCCTTCAACGGCCAGGGCCATTGCGTGTGAAACGCCGTAGTTGCTGGCGCCGACGGGAAACATTATTTTTTTGTATTGATTACGGCTTTTTATCGTTTCCAAGGCTGTGATAATATGCGCCATATTTTCTGTTTTTGTGTTTTTATCTAAATCTTGCGCCGAGCATAACAAGATATCCTGTCCGGAGTTTTTTTGTTCGTCTAAAGCTTTTTCCAATACGGATAAATCTCGCATATCGGCGAAATCACAAAGCTGATGTTTGGCCGTTTCTCTCATAACATGATTGAGCGGTATGATGCCCATTCCACCGTCGTAATTTCCGGGTTGCTTGTCTACAAAATTTTTAAGCTCGTCTATTTCCCGTTGTGTGTCTGCACTTTTGCCGTCGTCTGACAGGGGATATGTTAAAGTGGCCATTGGTTTTCTCCGCGAGTTCCGTTTATGATTTTATGTTAACAGATAAAACATGTTTTGTCTAGTATTTTGTCACATTAAAAAAGAGATTTAAATTCAGCCAGATTGGCGGCCTGCAGATAAGGATTGCAGGCTTTTTCGACGCCCAGCGGCACCGGTCCGGCCGGCAGCCCTTGGCGGATGCGGGCTTGCGCCTGTTCCAGGTAAGCACGGATATTTTCGTTGCCGCCGTTATAGCGGAAGGCAAAATCGGCGCCGTGCAGAGTATATTCGTGACCGGGATAAAACAGGACGTCATCAGGCAGATTTTTGATTTTTTGCAAGGCAGCGAACATTTCTTCTTCCGTGCCTTCAAAAAGTCCGCCGATGCACAGGTTGAACAGCGTGTCACCGGTAAACAGGGCTTTATCTTGCCTGAAGTAATACAGAATATGTCCCTGCGTGTGGGCGCTGACATCTATGATTTCGGCAACAGAACGTCCCAGACTGAAAGTTTCTCCGGGGTTGACGCCGATGTCGATGCCGGGGATGCGACGGCTGTCCAGGCGGTTGCCGACAATCTGGGCGCCGAACAATTCTTTGAGTTCCAAATTGCCGTCAGTGTGGTCAAAATGATGGTGCGTGTTGAGGATATAGTCCGGTTTGATACCGAGTTCGCGGAGTTTTTCGATTACCGGTTTGTTTTCGGAAGGATCGACGACGGCGCTGGCGCCGCTTGCTTCATCAAGCAGAATATAGCTGTAATTGTCCATGTAGCCGGCACGGCAGAGAACGGTATATATTTTAAGCATTATAAATATTCCTCGGGGTTGATTTCATCAATTTGTTTTTTGTCGATATATTGTTCAGCGTATTCCATGTAAACCCCGCGGCGGATAAACACTTCGTATAAGTCGGGATCCAGGTGGCCGATGTTTTTCATTTCCCGCATGATGGAGAGGACTTCGGAGAGCTTTTTGGGTTCTTTGTAAGGCCGGTCTTTGGCTGTCAGAGCTTCGAAGACGTCGGCAATGGCCATGATCTTGGCCGGAATGGACATTTGTTCTCCGGTCAGGCCGTTGGGATAGCCTTTGCCGTTGACCCACTCATGATGGGAACCGGCATATTCGACAACATTGGCAAGTTCTTTGGGGAACGGCAAAGCTTTGAGCATATCAATCGTGGCAACGATATGTTCGTTGATTTTTTGCCGTTCTTCTTTGTTGATTGTGCCGCGGGTAATTTTGAGATTATGAAGCTCGCCTTGGTTGAACGGCGCCAGCAGCTGATCCGGCAAATCCTGCAAAAGGTATTCGGCAGCCGGTTGCGAATAGGTTTCGGGATCTTTGATGTTTTGACGTTCGTTCCAGGATAATCCCAGCATGCGGTTAAAATAGCGTACAAATTGCCGGGAGGATATTTCGTCAATGCGGGCAAGGTCTTTTTCGGTCAGCGGCGTGTCGCCGGTGTTGCATTGGGCAATGAAGGCAAAATCCTCTTCAAGTTTTTTGACTGTGGCGACAAATTCTGCCTGAAGGTTTTCTTTGCTGTCGGTGTCATGCAGACGTTTCTGCAGATATTCGATATGAGCGTCACGGCGCAGAATTTCAAAACGGTTGCGGATTTCATGAATGCGGTTGTGGATGGTTTCCAGTTTGGTGGCTTTATCGACGATGTATTCGGGCGTAGTGACTTTGCCGCAGTCGTGCAGCCAGGATGCAATATGCAGGGCATACCAGTCGTCATCGTTCATTTCAAAACTTTGCAGCGGACCTTCCGTTTCTTCAACCGCCGCCGTGGCCAGCATACGGGTGATGATCGGCACTTTTTGGCAGTGGCTGCCGGTATAAGGCGATTTGGCATCAATCGCCCGAGCCAAAACTTCAATAAAGGATTCCAAGAGCTGCGTATAAGATTCCGCCAGACGCTGCCGTTCCAGAGCGGCGGTAATTAGCTGGCAGACGGAAATCAGCATTTTTTGGGTTTCTTCCGTAAAACTGATGATTTTGCCGTTATCACCGCGGGCATTCATAAATTGGACGACGCCCATCAGGTTTTTTTTGCGGTCAAGCAGCGGAAATGCCAGAACCGAAACGGTGGCATAGTTGTTTTCTTCATCAAATTTTGAAATGAAAGAAGTGTCAATGTCGGCGGATTGGAAGATGTTGGCGACGTTGACGATGTCGTGACTGAAAGCGCAGATTTCCGCCGGACGGCGCAGGGCTTTGTGCTTCAGGTCAGGAATAAAAACACCGTCAAAAAAATTCAATCCGGAAGAGGCTGCGTTAAGGCTTTGGATGTTGCTGTACTGCAGGTTCATGTATTTGTCAGGCGTGACGCGGAAGAAAAAGCTGCCGTCGGCATCAGCGGCGCGCGCAGCCAGCTGCATAACCTTTTCTATGAATAAAACCGGATCCGGTTCCTGAATCAGCCGGTTGTTCAGATTGAGCAGTTCCGACAAGATAATGTTGGCGTTGTCAGGCATTTTGTATCTCCCGTAATGCCTTTTCAGTTTAATGCCGATTGGTTAAGAAAAATATAAGCTCAGCTGATTTTGGAAACCAGATAGCGGATATCTTCGTCGCTGAGTTCTTCGTTATTGGGCGTATAGGTTAAGATACGCTCAATAACCTTGTGTGAAAAGTTTTTGCGGTTGGAGCGCCGACAGTCAAAACGGATTTCCTTAATAACTTTAAGGGCGCTGAAAACAGCCGGGAACATGCTTTTGGGAATAAAAGCTTTGCGCAACAGGTTACGAATCATGAAGTCAATTGATGTATTGAACAATATTTTGCGGACTTCGAGAATCGGCGTGTTGGAAAGGTATACTAAAGCATATTCAAAAAATTTAAGGTCTCCCATACAAATGGCGCGGACGACCAGATTGGGCGTCAACCGATTGGAAGAGTAAAGCTGATGCACCAGTTCTTCAATTTGTTTGTCGGAGCTGTATTCTTCGGAAACGCGCAGCGTTGTTTTTTCCTTAACTTCTTCAATGATGTCAGTTGCCAAATCAGCCGGCAGGTTGTGGGAAAGAATAAGGCGTTTTTTGAGGTCTTCCGATAGAGAATTGACGATTTTTTCGATGATTGAGGTCGGCAGTTCGGTTCGGTAAACAAGGCGTTTTTGAATGTCTTCGTTTTTTTGGTATTTTTCCAAAATGGAATTATAGGTTTTTTCGTGAATATGCGAAGATTCGTTTGAAATCAGAACGCCGACAACTTCTTCGGGGCATTTTTCAACAATATACTGCGAAATATCATTGGGCAGGTTTAATCTTTGGGCAACGGCTTTTTGTTTGTTGATGCTGGGAATTTCCAGAATTTTGATGAGATCGTCATTGCTGAGGTCCGCGTAGTATTTGATGAAAGGAACAGCGACGCTGTCGGCATCGCGAATGACAGACGAAATGATGTCTTCGGGAAGGTTGTGGCAGTTTTTCAGGCTTTCAGCCAAAACCTGGCGAACTTTTATTTCGACATCGCGTACCATGATGCGAAAGATGTCTTCGGCCAGCTTAAGCCCCTTGGGCGTGACCCGGTGGCCGTTGTAATAAGCACTTACTTTTTGTGCCACGACAGCTTTGTTTTCCAAAGACGGGTGGCTGGCCAAATCGGAGATGTCTTTTTTGTTTAACTGATTCATCGGCGTCGCATCATAAAACGTTTTATTTATAACTTCAGAATAATACGTTTTTAAGAAAAAATCCAATGACGGTTTTGTTACAATCGGCTTTTTTCCAGAAAAATGGCAAGTCCGGAAGGGAGCTCTTTGTCTATCATCTTACTATTCAGGCTTGATTTGTCAATAATATTAAGCTCATAATACGCAAGCGTGTATTCAAAAATACCGGCATAGTTCTGCAACGGGGAGTTCCATATCAACGTATGCGCGAGCATAGTACCCTGCAATGTACTGCCGCGGGAAAGAACTTCGCGCCGCAGGCGGCGCATGGTTTTGAATGCTGGTTGAGAGTTCAGTTTGAGCGCAAAGTCAGACATTGAGGCGTACAAATCCGGATAAATCTTGATGCGGTAGCTGTCGTCTTCTTTTTCATCTTGGGGCTTGAGGCCTTTTTGTGTGTGCCATTCCAATTTTTTATACAAAGCATTGCCTTCAAGCGCCGGGCGGGAAGTCCCCCAGTTTGTTTCCAGAGCGGCGGCGGTGATCATAACCGAAGGCGGGATGATGTCGACTCTTTCCAAAAGTTCTTTCAACAGCAGCTTGTAACGGGGGTGGCCTTTGAGGCGGGTAAAGATGTCATATTTGGCGGCTTTTTCTTCGACAAATTTCTCCCTGTCGGCAGACAAGGTGCCTTCGGCAAGGAAAGATTTGTATACGGTTTCAATCCGGCGGCGTTCGTCAAGGATTTCTCCGTTAAGGCGAAGAGCCAGCGGCGCAAGGATTTTGATGAATAACGCATGTCGGCTGTCTTCGTCTTTCAATTTGTTAAAATCGGCGGGCAGGGTTTTGAAAAAAAGGGGCGGATAGGCATAGCCCGGAATCATGAGATAGCCTTTCTCTCCTTCGTAACCGTAAAACCTGAAAATATCTTGAATTGTTGCCGTATCGGTTTTTTTAAACCATAATCCGCCGGATGTCTGGGCAAGGCCCGGGAGGCAAAGCAGGCAGAAAATGAAGATTAGGCCGTACGGGAGCTTTTTTTTCATTAGCATTCGTCTTTTGACCGGATGTTGCGGACTTCCCTAATTTGAGGAATGTAGGTTTTGAGCAGCTTTTCGACACCTTCTTTCAGCGTAACCATGGCATAGGGGCAGCCGGCGCAG
The DNA here is from genome assembly GCA_944391425.1 of uncultured Alphaproteobacteria bacterium. Classification (GTDB taxonomy): domain Bacteria; phylum Pseudomonadota; class Alphaproteobacteria; order RF32; family CAG-239; genus CAZU01. Next base: position 6,756 of record CALXTO010000009.1, read on the forward strand.
GCGCCCTGGAGTTCAACATAGACAATGCCATCTTCAAAACTGCAGAAGGCGATATCGCCGCCGTCTTGTTTGACGGCCGGGCGGATGCGCGCGTTGATAAGGCTTTTTATCTGTTTGATAACATATTCGTTATCCGAATCCGCTTCCGTTTCCGGCAGGACGGCTTCTTCCCCAGTAGATAGATAGTCCATGATTTCCGCTAAAATCTGGGGTTTGAGGCTGTTCCAGGATGCGTTTTCTTCTTTGGTTACGGAGATGAGTTCCGCAGTGATAAAAACCGAAACGATGCCGCCGATGTCAAACAGGTGTTCGGCCAGGGGGGACTTGCGCAAAGACTTGGCATCGGCAAACTCGGCCTTGCCGCCTTTTAAAATCGGTACGGGAGGAAAAAAGTTGACGACATTTGCGTCCGGTGTGTTTTGTGTTTCAATTATCATAAGCGTGCTTCCGGATTTTGTTCCAATTGCAGAATGACGGCCCACAGATTGAGAATCGCCTTGTTGGTGTAGGCGTCTATGGCCATTAAGTGGTTGGGCGCCCAAGCGCTGTCCGGTTCTCCGTTGCGGATAACTGTCGGCGCAAGTCTGGACGCCTTTTCCAGATTGTTGAGAAGTTTGGTCCAATCCTGATAGGCGTCTGCGTGAACGATAACCTCTTTGTAGTCGTTTCCGAGCGCTTTAAAAATAATCAGGTAGGCGTAAAGTTTTCCCTGCTGAAAATAAAAAACGCCGTCAGCCTGTCCGTCGATCAAAGAAGAACTGTTTTCGCGGATGTGAGCCTCAATTTTTTGCGATCCGGCGTAAAGGTTTGCCGCCGCGCGTTTGAGGATGTATTGCAAATCTGCCGCCCGGGGCTTGAAAACAAATTCGCCGTGGCTGAGCGCTTTGTTGTAAGCCATAAGGTATCTGCGTCCGCGGCGGTACTGACTGGTTGAAGAAGGAGCCGGCACCAGTTTGTTTTGCGGGGAAAACATCCAGATGTCGGGCGGGTAGTTTAGCAGCTTGGAGGCGTTAACCAGAATTTTTTCTTCGCCGTCCAGAGTGGTCGAATTTAATCTTTTGGACAGGGAAGCGGTTACGTTGCCCACAGCCGAGATAATTCCGGACTGGAAAGCCGGCATATTGTCAAGCATGACGGCCGGAAAGAAAAATGGCAGGTTGGGTGTCCAGAGATGTTCGTTGATTTCGCGGTTGACCAAAAAGGCCATGCCGGACACGGCGGCGGATTGTCCGCTGCGGACATGGATTTCGTAATCCGGATAGGTGTCGATTTTGTGGCTGATGAGTGCGCCCAAGGGGTAGTAAAGCAGAATAAATACCGTGCCCAAGACGGCAATCAGCCGCCACCAGGAATTTACCAGGTTCTTTACGACGCCGAAACGCAGTTCGGGGAGTTTGAAAATTTTCCGGATTTCTGAGAAACGCGGCCGTTTTTTCAGTAGTTCCCTAAGCTTGTTTTTGAGCATTTTTTTTCCTTTTTTTGAGAATCATATCAAAAATTTCTCTCACGTTCAGCACTCCGCTAAGTTTAGCCGCTATTGCAAAACTTGCAACACCTAAAATGCACAAAAGCATAAACAGTCCCAATTTGGGCAGTATGGAAAGGTGCAGCCAGTTGCCGAAACGAATGTTCAATATCCATTCGCCGGACAGAATAACTATGGCCATAAATAATGAACAAAGGATAATTTTAAAGGTCTTCAGCGCCAGACATTTGGGACAAAGCCAAAAGCCGCGCTTTTTGAGCCCTTTATGATACTGGTACAGCGAAACAAAGGCGGCAATCGTGGTGGCGGATGCAATACCGACGTGTCCGAAAGGCCGCATAAGGATTACGGCAAAACTTAAATTGGTCAACAAAACGATGATGCTGTATTTGACGGGTGTTTTGGTGTCGCCGCGGGCGAAAAAGTTTGGCGTCAGCGCCTTGACCAGAACATAGGCCGGCAGCCCGATGGCATAAGCAATAACCGCTTTGGCTGTCATTGCCGTTTCGTAACTTCCGAAACGGCCGTGCTGGAATAAAATGTTGATAATCGGTTCGGCCAGGACAATCATGGCAGCCGCCGCCGGAAAAGAAAGAAGCGCGCCATATTCAAAGGCTTTGTTTTGCGTTTCGCGGGCTTGATCATTGTCTCCGGCTTTAAGATGCCGGGACAGAATGGGCAAAACGGCAACGCTGATGGCAGCGCCGACAACGCCCAGCGGAAGCTGCTGCAGGCGGTTGGCGTAATAAAGCCAGGAGATGGCGCCGGTTCCAACCATAGAAACCAAAATGGTGTCAACGACCATGTTGATTTGGTATACGCCGGCTCCCAAAACTCCGGGCGCAATACGTTTGAATAAAGTGCGAATGGCTTTGTCTTTGATGAGATTTATAATGTCGAACTGCGGTTTGAGAAAGACCAATTGCCGCCGTAAAAAGAAATTAAGCCAAAGGATTTCCATAAAACCGGCAACGGTAACGCCCAAGGCAATGCCATGAGCGGGCGTTTCGCCGAAGGGCGCGAAGATAAAGGCAGATGCAATCATCATCAGGTTTAAAATGACCGGGGCGGATGCCGGCGCGGCAAATTTGCCGAGGGAATTAAGAATGCCGGACTGAAAAGAAACAATGGAGATGAACAGCAAAAACGGAAACGTAATCCGGGACAAAACGGCGGCCAGTTCAATTTTGCCGGAATCGTCAACAAATCCCGGGGCAAGAATTTCAACAACCCACGGCATCAGGAATTCCATCAGCAGAACAAACAATCCCAGAAAGAAAGTCAGGACGGAGATTGCCCTGGCGGCAAAAAGGAGCGCGTCTTCCCGTTTTTCGGAAACCAGTTTTTGCGACAGCATGGGCACAAAAGCCGAAGTGAAGGCGCCTTCGGCAAACAGGCTGCGAAAGAGATTGGGCAGCTTGAATGCAACAAAAAACGCATCAGAAACCAAGCCGGCGCCCAGAAAATTGGCCAAGACCATGTCGCGGAAGAATCCGGTAATGCGGGAAAGAAGGGTGTAACCTCCGAAAGTGGCGATTGATTTGAATAAATTCATTATGTTGGGCCTAAGTTAACTTATTAATTTGATTTTAAGAGATTATAGATTATAAATGTTAATAATCAAACAATAAAAAAGTGCTTTTTGCGTTTATTTTTGTTGCTTTTAAGCCATTTTTTGAGTTGACAAAAGAAAATTAAATTGCGATAATGGACAAAAGAACGAAAAATTTGTTTATGGAGAATAAAAAATGAAAATAATAACAAAGACAAAAGCCGGCGGATATAAAAGCATTGCTTCCGGGGTTTCAACAGATGGAAAAAGCACACTGAATTTGAGTGTCGGAAAATTGCGGGAAGATTTTAACTCTTTCGGTGAAAACGGTCGTTTTCGGGAGGTACAGGGCAAAGCGGCGGAGGCGATTAGCGCCAATACCGATAAATTATTAAGCGGCGGAATGTTCAACCGTTTGAAAGGGCTTTTCGGCCGCTCCAAATAAAATTTGCTTCTCCATAAATGTACAAGTTTTAACCTCCGGAAAATCCGGAGGTTTTTTATGGCGGGATACAATGTTACTAGAACAGTCTCAGAATTGACTGGGCGGCTTGGGAGGCGAGCGAGAGGGAATTGGTCGCCAGCTGTTGGCGGGTTTGCAGAGCCAGCATATTGGCGCTCTCTTCGTTCATGTCCGCCAGGGTCAGTTTGTCCGCGCCTTCTTCCAGAACATTAATCAGGTTTTCGGTAAAGTCCTGGCGATTAAGAACAATATTGTAATAGCTGCCCAACTCTGCCGATATGGTGCGGATTTGGTTTAAGGCCGAAGATATTTCTTTTAAGGATTGGGCGATGTCTTCAATGGTATTCCACTCGGTGGTCGTTAATCCCAGAGCGGCGGAGGAAGCGTCTTTGCCCTTGACGTCCAGCCAGGCGCTGCGGCTTTCGTTAAAAGTTACTTTCAAATCCTGACTTTGCAGTAAATTAATGCCTTTGTAAGAACTGTCTTTGATTAAGGAATCGTATTGAGACAAAATATTTTGATATTGGGAAATTTCTTCTAATGCGTTAATGTCTGTTGGCGACGTAATAATGGCACTTTCTGCTAATGCTTTTTGAATTGCAGTTACAATTTGAACTCCGTTATAATTATCTATGTCCGTGATATCTTCGCTGGATTTAATGTTAGTGGTATGGCAAGTATATACCTCGTTTCCATTATACGGATTGTCAGGATTGAAGTTGCCGACTGTATCTGTGGAGCTGAAACGTAAATCCTTAAGGTTGACGATTTTGGCGGATTTGCCGTCTTCCGAGACCCAGGTGACAATACCGACGGCAGTCTTGCTTTTGTCATAATCATCGGCCGAACCATAAGTCAAATCTGAATACATCACATCGCCTATTTTAGGAGCTGAAACAGTATCCTTTGGGTTGAATTTGTTTTCTAAATACTGGAAGCATCTCACACAATTGGGGCCTTTTTTATCGTGACCATATCGATTTCCATTATTCATATTTGGTCCCCATGATATGGTATTATCATACTCAGAAGAAGACCAATAATATGTACCTAAAGCAGTGCAGTCAACCCCGGCATTACTTAAGGCTGTGATTGCATTATTTATCTTGCTTTTATTTTCACCATTAGCACCACTTGCACCAATTCCATCGGTAATATTTGCAGCATCAATGCCGTACATTTCCATTAACTCACCAATAGCGGGAAGATACCATTGCCCTTGACCGAAGTTGGCATCATTTTTAGAGGTTCCCGGGGCATAAAACTGATTACATGCCGTCGCTGCCAAGGCATCGGCACCAATCTGATCCAGCATCGCCTGTGTGTTAGCGCGGCCGTCAAAAAGGCTGGTATTACGGATCGCAGCATCATCGCTGATGCCGCTCGGCTGCCGAATATAAATTCTTTCCGCACTTTCCAGCGCTTGAGTGGCAATGGCCGCAGCCTGTTCGAGAAAACCAGCTGCCGTTTCCAAGGATGTGGTCGCCGCCTTGATTGTCGATACCGCCTGTCCCATAGAGTCCAGCAAAGCGTCCAAATCATTAGCTCTGTTGGTAAGCGCTCGCGCCGTGTAATAAGATGAAGGGTTGTCAATTGCCGAATTGACTTTTTTACCGGTAGACAATCTGTTTTGGGTAGCATCAACCTGCCTGCTGATGTTTTGCAGGCTCAGCAAATTGCTCCTCATGCTTGCGGTCAGGCTTACTTTATCCATGATTATCCCTTTTGTTAACTTTGTTTTAGAATATATTATTTCCCCAACAAAGAACAAGAAAGAGCGAAAACTTTTCCACAGAAAATCCCTGTAAATCGTTGATATACAATGGATTGCAGGAAATAAACAAAACCCCGCTTATTTGAGCGGGGTTGGGTAGAACTAATATTGTTGAAAAGTATCGTTGGCCTAAATATCCAGCGCTTTACGGTAGGTTTCCAACAAAAATTCCTGTTCGTCGCGGTCGGCGGCGTTCATTTTGCGCAGTTTAATGACGGCACGCATGATTTTGACGTCGAATCCGGCAGATTTGGCTTCGGCAAAAATGTCGCGAATATCAGAGGCGATGGCGGCTTTTTCTTCTTCGAGTCTTTCAATGCGTTCAATCAGGGAGCGCAGTCTGTCTACGGCAATTCCGCCGACTTCGGGGTTGTTCTCGTCACTCATTTTAATTCTCCTTGTTGGTAACTATATTGTAGACGAAGCTAGCAAAAATGAAACGTTTTGACAAGCAATAATTTCTGTGGATGAGAGCGCAAAAATAACAGCTTGTTAACTTATTATATTATATAGTGCAGGAAAAACGGTTTAACAGTAAGGATTACGCAAATGCCTATTGATACTCATACCAAAATTCTGGCGACAATCGGACCGTCGTCCGCAACGCGCGAGCAGATTGAAAAGCTGATTGATGCCGGCGCCGACGCTTTTCGCATCAATTTTAGCCACGGTACGCACGAGGAACATAAGGCGAGGGTGAAAATTATCCGTCAGCTGGAAAAGGAAAAAGGCCGCTTTATTTCTATTTTGGCCGATTTGCAGGGACCTAAGCTGCGGGTGGGAACTTTCTGCGAGGACAAAGTCCTGCTCAGGGAAGGGCAGACCTTTACCTTGGATATGAACCCGGAACCGGGTGATGCGAACAGAGTATGTTTGCCGCATAAGGAAATTTTTGAGGCGCTGAAGCCCGGTGACGACCTGTTGGTCAATGACGGCTACATCGTGTTGAATGTCAAGAGCTGTGATAAGAAGCATGCCGTAACAAAGGTCAAGGTCGGCGGTTATATTTCCAGCCATAAGGGAGTCAATCTGCCGAATACGCAGCTGCCGATTTCGGCAATTACCGAAAAAGACAAAGATGACCTGAAATTTGCCCTGAAACTCGGCGTTGACTGGATTGGGCTGTCTTTTGTGCAAAAAGCCGAGGATGTGCAACTGGCCAAAAAACTGATTGACGGCAAAGCCTGGCTGATTTCCAAACTGGAAAAACCCAGCGCCATTGATGATTTGGACAACATTATCCAGTTGTCTGACGCCATTATGGTGGCGCGCGGAGATTTGGGGGTTGAATGTCCGATTCAGAATGTTCCCGTTTTGCAGAAAAAAATCGTCGCTGCCTGCCGCCGCTATGCGCGGCCGGTGATCATCGCCACCCAAATGCTGGAGTCGATGATCGGAAATCCGACCCCGACTCGTGCAGAAGTTTCGGATGTGGCGACAGCCGTTTATGACGGCGCCGACACGGTTATGCTTTCGGCGGAGACTGCTGCCGGAAAATATCCGGTCGAGGCCGTAAAGATGATGCATAAGATTGTTTCTCAGGTGGAAAGCGATCCGCTGTTTTTTGAAATGATGAACAGTTCCCGCCGGCACCCCTGCAACGCGACGGAAGCCGACTCGATTACCTTTGCGGCCAGCGAGCTTTCTTGTATTTTGAAAAATGTTAAAGCGATTGTCAGTTATACCACTTCCGGACTGACGACTTTTTTGACCGCACGCGAACGTCCGTATCTACCGATTTTGGCGTTGACGCCGAGTATTGAAGTGGCACGTCGTTTGGTTTTGGTATGGGGCGTTCGTCCGTTTATCAACAAAGAAAGCTTTAAGAGCTTTGACAAAGTTGAAGATTGTGCGGTGAAAGTTGCCAAAGACGGTAAGTATGTCAAACCGGGCGACCATATTATCATTACGGCTGGTTTTCCCCTTAACGTGGCGGGGCGGACAAATATGCTGCATACGGTTTACATCCGGTAAAAAAGGCTGTTCTGAGGCCGCCTAATATATAAACTGCAGGTAAGCCGCTGAGGTTTGCCTGCACCAAAATTTTCTCCGCCGCATTGAAATTGTGTCGGGCGATTTTTCAAAAAAAAGAACCGCAAATGGTCAAAGCAATAAAAAAACCTGCTTAAATCCAGCAGGTTTTTTAAAATTCAGCAGATGTCCTCAAAATTAACCCTGACGAGCTTTTAACTTGGGATTCTTTTTATTGATGACATAAACGCGACCTTTGCGGCGGACGATTTTGCAGTCCTTGTCGCGATTTTTCTTGCTTTTCAATGAGCTGTAAATTTTCATTTTTTTATCCTTATTGTCGAAAGTTATCCGCAACTTATGCTAAAACTGCGGCTTTGTCAACTTAATTTTTAGATTCTTGGTAAAAAAGTAAGATAGATTTTGCATTTGTCGGGATTTTTTGTATAATTGCCCTGACAAAAGCAAAGGAAATTTCATGAAAAAGATATTTGCCGGGTTGATTCTTTTATTATGCGTATTGTATGGCGCCGTTTCTGCCCATGCCCAAATGCCTTATATTGAGGAGGTGCGGGCTCTGGGGGCAATTTCCGGCCAGGGGCTGGCTTGCGGCGCTTCCAAATATGATACGTTTGAATTGCTGGCGCGGGCAATTTTGTTGACCAAATCGCCTTCGGACAAATTGCAGCGTGACGCAATTTATGCCTATTCGGAAGAAAAGGCCAATGCCTATATGTCTAAGGAGATGGATGGTTTTTTTGAATGTCAGCAGATAAACCGTCGGTTTGACAATCAGGAGATTTTTAAAGCGGTTTTGTACGCCGATGGTACAATTAAAATGCCTGACGGGCAGATTCTGACCCCGCGTAAACCTTATGACGCGTCCATGATTTACAAAAAGAATCCTAAAGTAAGGGAAGAAGCTAAGGCTATTTATAACGGTTCGGAAGCGACAATTGTCAAAGTTGACGTTCAGGATTCAACTTTGCAGGATGTTCGGGAAAACCGGGCGCCGGCAGCTGTATCGCAGCAGGCTCCGGCCATCAGGCATATCAGCCGCGGTAAATAATCAGGCGCGCTGCTGCACTTCCACGGGTCTGCAATAGTGGGCGGGCGAATATTTTTGCCGGACTTTGCCGAGGATTTTTTGATAGGTTTGTTCGCTGGGGCACCAGTTATCAATCAAAGGATAGTGGCGGGTTTTGCCTTGCAGGTTGATAAATTTTTCACCGTGTTTGCCGGTGATTTTTTCAATTTCTTCAGACATTTCCGCTTTTCGGCGGTTGAGGCACTCATTGGCGGCCGGGTCGCGGGCGGCGACGAAAGCGGCGATGTCTTCGGGCGGAAAGCCGGAACAGACACCCGAAATCAGAGCTACGTAACTGCGGATTTCTTCAGTATTATAGGGTTTGATATTTTTGAGTTCGGGATTGCACTCCTGAAGTTCCACGTAGCATGTTTTGATTTCTTTGAGAAAGTCGTCATAAATATCAAACAAGTAGTCAACAGCCCTGTTCAGTGCCGGGTAGTAACCCCGTTCGATCATTTCAAAAACCCGCATCGGTTTTATACCGGCTTCGTATTCTTCCGGAGTCATGCTGCCGGGAATATTATAGGCATGATAAATTCCACTGATGCCGACGGCGTTTTCAAAGCGCCTGACCGGCGAATAATTCGGATAGTCTACTTTTTGGTAGAGTTCGTCCATGTCACCGCGATATTTTTCGGGGACGGTTCGGTAAAGTTTTTGTTTGAGCAGGAGGCTTTTGGCTTTGTCCATGACTGAATCCTTGTTTTACATATAATTCAGGATAGCAAGAAATTAAAAAGATTGCAAGTTGACAATCTTACCGTTATACTCGGGGCGAATTGCTAAGATATAAGGAGATTAAAATAAAATGGCAGCAGTCCAGTATGTTTATGTGATGCAGAATTTGACCAAGGTTTTTCCGGGCGGAAAAGAATTATTTAAAGGGATTACCCTGTCTTTTTTGCCGGGTGCCAAAATCGGCGTTCTGGGCGTTAACGGCGCCGGAAAATCCACGTTGTTGAAAATTATGGCGGGGGTAGACAAAGAATTTAACGGCGAAGCCTGGCCGGCCGAAGGGATAAAGGTCGGATATCTGGAACAGGAGCCGCAGCTTGATCCTTCTAAAAACGTAATGGAAAACATTATGGACGGCTTGGCCGAAACTCGCGATTTGGTGAAAAAATTTGAGGAGGTTTCCATGCGCTTCGGCGAAGAGCTGACTGACGAAGAAATGGATGCCCTGATTAATGAGCAAGCCGAACTTCAGGAAAAAATAGACGCCTGCAATGGCTGGGATTTGGAAAGAACTATTGAAATTGCCATGGATGCGTTGCGTTGCCCGCCGGCGGACGCCGATGTAACCAAGCTTTCGGGCGGAGAAAAGCGCCGCGTGGCTCTGTGTCGTTTGCTGTTGTCTAAGCCGGATATGCTGCTTTTGGACGAACCGACCAACCACCTGGATGCCGAATCGGTAGCATGGCTGGAAAACCATCTGAAAGATTATAAAGGCACAGTGGTTATGGTGACGCACGACCGCTATTTTCTGGACAATGTGACCGGCTGGATTTTGGAACTTGACCGCGGGCAGGGAATTCCTTATGAAGGTAACTATTCGTCCTGGCTGGCGCAAAAGCAGAAGCGTTTGGAGCAGGAGGCGCGGGAAGAAACGGCACGCCAAAAGATTTTGGCCAACGAACTGGAATGGATTCAGAAAAACCCTAAAGCCAGACAGGCGAAATCCAAGGCGCGTATCAATGCTTATGACGAGTTGTTGGCGCAGGCTTCAAAAGACAAAATTACCACAGCCAATATTACAATTCCGATGACAGAACGTTTGGGGGATCTGGTGATTGAAGCTAACGGCATCAGTAAATCGTACGGCGACAGAGTTCTGATCGACAATTTGTCGTTTAAGATTCCCAAAGGAGCCATTGTCGGTATTATCGGGCCGAACGGTGCCGGAAAGACGACTTTGTTCCGTATGATTACCGGTCAAGAAAAACCGGACAGCGGCGAAATCAGAATTGGTGATACGGTTGATTTGGGATATGTGGATCAAACTCGCGACGAACTTGATCCCAATAAAAATGTGTGGGAAGAGATTTCCGACGGGCTGGACATGATACAGCTCGGCAAAAAAGAAGTTCCTTCGCGCGCTTATGTCGGACAGTTCAATTTCAAGGGGTCCGATCAGCAGAAAAAAGTCGGACAGCTTTCGGGCGGGGAGCGCAACCGTGTTCATTTGGCCAAAATGCTGCGCAAAGGCGCCAACGTAATTCTTTTGGACGAGCCGACCAATGATTTGGATGTGGATACCCTGCGTTCTCTGGAAGAAGGGATTATGAATTATCCGGGCTGCGTTTTGGTAACGTCGCACGACCGTTGGTTTTTGGACCGTTTGGCAACCCATATTCTGGCTTATGAAGACGAAGGGCATGTCGAATGGTTTGAAGGAAACTTTGAGGAATATGAAAAAGACAAGGTGCGCCGTTTGGGCGAAGAGGCGTTGCGCCCGCACAGAATGCGCCATAAAAAACTGGAGCGCTAGTTTGAGAAAAGTCCGCCGGTAACGGCGGATTTTTTTTACCGTCCGTATTTAAAACCTGGAAATGTAAATTATATCTTTTTTTGACCGTTGCGTCGGAACCGATTAATTTTCAACAATTTCAGAAAAGGGGACTTTTAATGTCAAAAGGAACAGTCAAGTGGTTTAACAATAAAAAAGGCTATGGTTTTATTATTCCGGAAGCTGGGGAAAAAGATGTTTTTGTTCATATCAGCCAGCTTGAAAAAGCGGGAATTTCGCATTTGAGTGACGGGCAGGCGGTCAATTATGAGCTGTATGCCGACCGTGACGGCCGCGCGGCAGCCGGAAATCTGCGCTTGTTATAAAAGCGGAACGGAAAACGTAACCGGTAAATAAAAAAGGGCTTTTCAGCCCTTTTTTATGTTAGAGATCTTTGACCATTTTGGCAAAAGTTATGCCCTGTTCTTCAAAAATGTCGCCTTCCTGCCGGTAGCCGTTTTTTTCGTAAAAATGGACGACGGTGAGCATGGCATGCATGACAATCCGGTGGTATCCCGCTTCTTTGGCGCGGCGTTCAGCATAACGAACCATGTCGGCGCCAATGCCTTCGCCCTGATATTTGGTGTCGACGGCAACCTGCATCAGGCGGATGGTGTCATTGTCGACCGGCGCCAAAATCAGTCCGCCGACGAGTTTGTCGTCCAGACATTCAATGCAGCCGACGTGGAGGTAGTTAGCCTCTTGCTGGCGATGGGAATCCAAAAACTTCAATCCCAGGGGTTCAAGCAAAATTTTGTAACGCAATTCTACCAATTCGTCATAACGGGTAGAGCCGAAATCAATATCAATAATTTTTCTCATGATGCCTCTCCAAAAGTAGATAATTAATTATAGTCTTTTTTATTTACGATAGTCAATTGCAGAAAATCGGTTTCTGAAATTTAGGGGTTGCGAAATTAAAAAAATCCTTTATTTTCTAGTAAATATATTTTTTCGGGGATTATGCAAGAAGATGTCGGACCATAATTTGGAATTAATCAGAAATTTTGCGATTATCGCTCATATCGACCACGGGAAATCGACTTTGGCCGATCGTTTGATCGAAGCCTGCGGCGGACTGGAAAAACGCGAGATGACCGAACAGGTTTTGGATAGTATGGATATTGAACGCGAGCGCGGAATTACGATTAAGGCGCAAACCGTGCGTTTGAATTATCAAGCCAAGGACGGCCGGACGTATCAGCTGAATTTGATGGATACGCCGGGGCATGTCGATTTTTCTTATGAAGTTTCACGTTCGCTGGCATCGTGTGAGGGTTCGATTTTGGTGGTGGATGCGACCCAGGGTGTGGAAGCTCAGACATTGGCCAACGTTTATTTGGCAATTGACAATAACCACGAGATTATTCCGGTGTTGAATAAAATTGACCTGCCGTCCGCTGATCCGGAGCGGGTCAAAGCGCAAATTGAAGACGTTATCGGATTGGATGCATCCGATGCGGTGGAAACTTCCGGCAAAACCGGTCTGGGCGTGCCGGAGCTTTTGGAGGCAATCGTGCAACGTCTTCCGGCGCCGAAGGGTGATGAAGACGCGCCGCTGAAAGCGCTGTTGATTGACAGCTGGTACGACAGCTATTTGGGCGTGATTATTCTGGTGCGCGTGCATGACGGCATACTGCGCCGGAAGACGCAGATCCGTATGATGTCTAACAACGCAACCTATCTGGTGGATAAAGTAGGAGTCTTCTCGCCCAAGATGACAGATGTCGAAGCTTTGTATCCGGGAGAAGTCGGATTTATTACGGCCAGTATCAAAAGCGTCGGTGACTGCCGGGTCGGTGATACGATTACCGATAACAAAAAACCTTGTGCCGAAGCACTAAAGGGTTTCAAGCCATCAATTCCGGTAGTGTTTTGTTCGATTTTTCCGGTTGATTCAAGCCAATATGACCTGTTGAAGGACGCTTTGGCCAAACTGAAGCTGAATGATGCCAGCATTGACTACCAGAATGAAAATTCGGCAGCTTTGGGACTGGGGTTCCGTTGCGGGTTTCTGGGACTTTTGCATATGGAGATTATTCAGGAACGCCTGGGGCGGGAGTTTGACCTTGACTTGATTACGACCGCGCCGTCGGTGGCCTATAAAATCCATTTGACCAACGGTGAGAACATAACGCTGCATAACCCGGCGGATATGCCGGATCCGACGCAAATTCGTGCTATTGAGGAACCAATGGTCAAAGCGACGATTTTGGTGCCGGATACTTATCTGGGCGCGGTGTTGAAGCTTTGTACCGAACGCCGCGGCGAACAGGTGGAACTGACTTATGTCGGCAGCCGCGCGATGGTGGTTTATAAAATTCCCCTGAATGAAATCGTGTTTGATTTTTATGACCGTCTCAAATCCATTACCAGCGGTTATGCCAGCTTTGACTATGAGTTGATCGGTTATCAGGAATCCGATTTGGTAAAGGTGCAAATTCTGATTAACGAGGAACCGGTGGATGCACTGGCTTTCCTGTGTCACCGCAGCGAAGCGGAATCCCGCGGCCGGCAGATTTGCGAACGTCTTAAAGATCTGATACCGCGGCATTTGTTTAAAATTCCGATTCAGGCGACGATCGGCGGCCGGGTTGTGGCGCGCGAAACGATTTCAGCTCTGCGCAAAGACGTAACCGCCAAATGTTATGGCGGTGATGTTACCCGCAAACGCAAGCTTTTGGACAAGCAAAAAAAAGGCAAACTTCGGATGCGGCAGTTTGGCAAGGTTGAAGTTCCTCAGTCGGCGTTTATAGAGGCTTTGCGTATCGGCGACCAGTAAAAAAGGCGTATAACGGCTCATCTAAAGGCATATTGTCGGATCTCAGAAAATCCATGTACCTCGTTGTACACTAGGATTTTCCTCGCCCTAGATATGCCTTTATCTGAACCATTCTCCGCCTTTTTGAAAAAATCTGTCTGAATTTTTAGAACAGCTTTAGAATACTCTGAGCGGCCTGGGAGGCGAGCGAGAGGGAATTGGTTGCCAGTTGTTGTCTGGTTTGCAGAGCCAGCATGTTGGCGCTCTCTTCGTTCATGTCTGCTAAAGTTAACTTGTCGGCGCCTTCTTGCAGAACATTAATCAGGTTTTCCGTAAAATCCTGGCGATTAAGGACAATATTATAATAACTTCCCAGCTCCGCCGACATGGAACGAATCTGATTCAAGGCCGAAGATATTTCTTTTAAGGATTGGGCGATGTCTTCAATGGTATTCCACTCGGTGGTCGTTAATCCCAAAGCGGCGGAAGACGCGTCTTTACCTTTGACATCCAACCAGGCGCTGCGGCTTTCGTTGAAAGTCACTTTTAAATCCTGATTTTGCAGAAGATTGACACCTTTGTAGGAACTGTCTTTGATTAAGGAATCATATTGGCTGAGAATTGTCTGGTATTGAGAAGCGTCATAAGTTTTATCGGTTGTGTCGGCCAGAGTGACAGCCTCGCCGGCATTAGCGGCGCTTTCCGCCACGGTTTCCTGAAAAGCTGCCAGAAATTGGCTGGAATTATAATTGTCTATACCGGTGATATCTTCACTAGTTTTAGCGATGGTAGTGTGTTGAGTATAGCTAGAACTGCCGTTATACGGATCGTCGGGGTTAAAGTTACCGGTTGAATTATAAAAACTAAATCTTAAATCTTTAAGGTTGACGATTTTAGCGGATTTGCCGTCCTCCGAGACCCAGGTGACAATTCCGACTGCGGTTTTGCTGCCGTCATAGTCGTCGGCTGAACCATAGGTTAAATCCGAGTACATCACGTCGCCGATTTTGGGAGCGGCTACGCCGCCACTGCTGCCGCCTGAAGCATCAGCAGAAAGGGGGGAAGGGTTAAAACAATTTTCTAAAAGCTGGAAACACCTGACGTAGTAGCCACTGTTCTTACCGGTGTAGTGTCGGTAGCCATTATGCATACCGAATCTCCACGAGTAGTTATTGCTATACTCAGAAGAAGACCAATAATATCCATCCGTTAAAGTTGCACAATCAACTCCTAAACCTTTTAAGGTTGTAAGCGCGTCATTAATAGCTGTTTTATTGTCGCCGTTTGCTCCTGTTGATTCGCTTCCGCCAATCATATTTTCGGCATCAATGCCATACATTTCCATTAACTCGCCGATAGCGGGGAGATACCATTGCCCTTGACCGAAGTTGGCATCGTTTTTATCCACACCTGGGGCGTAAAACTGGTTGCATGCCGTCGCGGCTAGAGCGTCAGCGCCAATCTGATCCAGCATCGCCTGCGTGTTGGCGCGACCGTCAAACAGACTGGTGTCGCGGATGGCCGCGTCATCGCTAATGCCGCTCGGTTGCGGAATATATATCGGCTCGCCCGGCCTTGCCGTGCCGCCGCTTTCCAGCACCTGAGTGGCTACCGCCGCGGCCTGTTCCAGAAAGTCTGCTGCCGTTTCCAATGACGTGGTCGCCGCCTTGATTGTCGATACCGCCTGTCCCATAGAGTCAAGCAAAGCATCTAAATCGCTGGCGCGATTGCTTAAACTGCGCGCCGTGTAATAAGAAGACGGATTATCGATTGCCGAGTTAACCTTTTTGCCGGTGGACAATCTGTTTTGAGTAGAATCAACCTGCCTGCTGATATTCTGCAGGCTCAGTAAATTGCTCCTCATACTTGCAGTCAGGCTTACTTTATCCATGATTATCCCTTTTGTTAACTTTGTTTTAGAATATATTATCTACCGAACAAAGAACAAGAAAGAGCGAAAACTTTTCCACAGAAAAATCCCGGCAACTCGTTGATATATAATGGATTACAAGGGGCGAAAAATGATAAGAAGCTCGTTAATGGCCGTTTTGCAGTTTTTGCAGAACGGCCGAATTAACGACCTTTTGCGAATTTTTTTCAGATGTTTTGGCTAGAGCTTCTTCCGCAGTTTTCTGTTTTTGTTCCGGCGTTTTTTTATTGGTTAGGCTTTCGCCGTGAATATGTTTTTGCAGAGCGTCTGCCATCTTTTCCTGAAAAACTTTTTCTGTTTCGGCAATTCGTTGGGCATCGCCGGAAGCTTTCGCCTCTTGCCATTGTTGGCGAACACTATTCATCTCGTTGCGTATCTGCTGCTTTTCAATCAACAGGGCAATTTTGGGATGTGCATCTCTCAACTCTTCCAGCGGGTAGGGCTGTTTGACTTCAATTCCGGCGATTACTCCGGCCAAAACCAAACGTGCCGCAAAGTCTTTGGCCTCTTTTTCATCGGAACTGAGTTTGCCGATTCTCAAAACGGAACTTCCGCTTTTGCGGGCTGTTTCGGCCATAACGATAAAATGTTTCAGATCATTGCTGTTTAAGGTCATTTCCGTAGCGCTGTGGATTGTCAGACTGCCGATAACTTTGTCTTCATTGCGCTGTTTGCTTCCGTAAAAGTTATAGACAATGTCCGGTTCAGAATCATGGTCTACCCGTACAAAACGAACTTTTCGCTGTTTACAGGCTGCCTCCAAAAGTTCAGCAGTTTGTTGCTGAGGTTTGGCAGTTTTGTGTTCAATCGGTTTTTCCGGCAGCGGGCGTATCGATTCTTTACTCTGTTCAATCACCGTTTGTTGCGGTTCCTCTCTGACGGCGGGATTGTAAGAGCGGATATCTCTTTTGAGGTTTCTGGCTATCCAGCCTGCTTTTTTCTTTTGTTTGAGATCTATCCGGCCGTATTTCAGATAGTCGCTGATGATAAACAAATAAGATTCCGCTTCATATAAAGGCAAAGGCTCGTTTTTCCTGCCGGCATAATGGCGTTCCGTCTTAATCAGAGCCAAAGTCTGGACTTTATCCAGAGCTTCGGCAAATTCCTGGTGTCTCGGGTTTGCTTTGATTTTAACCGCATCCCGCAGATCTTTGGCAATTTCCGAAAGGTCCAGCGCCGAAAGTTCGCTGAGGTCGTTTTGCGGGTTATTCACAAAAGCCAAGGCATAGTCCGCTGCGGCCTTGCTTTTAATTTTTCTTTTTTGGGTATGCTTGAGATTCTTTTTCGCCGTTGTTGCGGCCCGGTGCAGCGCCTTGTCAACAGCCAGGTTTTTGCCCAGAAAATAACTTGTAGCAACGACGTTAAGCGTTTTGACAAAGGTGTTGTTGGTTTCGCTCATGCTTCTGCCTCCGAATAAAATTATACCTAAAGTATAGCTTAAAAAAATGTCTTCTGCAATACAAATTTAGACAAAACTATTCTTTCAGCAAAGAATCGATTCTCGTTGCCAAATCATTAATTTTCAAAGCCAATTGAGGATTTTTATTCAGTTTTTGAGCTGTTTTGATTTGTTCTTGTGCCGTTCTTAATGCACCGATACGCAGGGAGTATTCCGCAGAAGCGTAATTAGCTGCACCTTCGTTGCCTTGCAACCCATAGGCTCTAGCCAGCAGAAGCCAGGCAAAACCTGTCGGGCGGGAGAGCAGTGATTTGTTAATCAGATTGATGGACATTTGGACTTCCCGGGAAGACGGAGCGTCTTCCAAAGTTGCCTGAGCCAGGCTGAGCTGCAACAAGGCCGATTGCGGAAGCAGGTTCAATGCTTTTTGATATTGCGCTTTAGCTTCTTTGATTTTACCTGTTTCCAGAAAAATCTGCCCTTTTAATTCATAGAAATAAGGATTTTGCGGCTCTTCTTTTATCAAACCGTCAAGAATTTGTCCGGCCTTGGCGAAATTGAGCTGCTTAAAGTTGGCAATCGCACGGGCATAGCGGGCCGACACGGACGTGTCTTTGTCCGGATATCGGCGAAATGTCTGTGCGGGCGGGTTGATATAGGCAAACAGTTTTGCTTTGACGCGCTCAAATTCTTCCTGATGCGGGGCTTCTTTTCCGGCGGTGGCATTTTTTAGATTCTGTTCAAAAAAACTGATTCGCTCTCGCGTAACCGGATGGGTCCGGAAGTAGGGGATTTCTTCAACCCCGTTCAGAGAATTTTGTTTGACAATTCTTTTCATAAAAGTCAGCATTCCCTCAGGACTTTGCCCCGTCTTTTGCAAAAGACTCATTGCTGCCTCGTCGGCTGAGCGTTCTTCTTCGGTTCGGTAACGGGTATAATGTGTCAGGACGGAACTTTGTGTTCCAAGCATGACCGCCATAGCCGCATCTCCGCGTCCGCTCAGAGCCACGGCTGTTCCCGCCAGCAGAGCCGAAGCCAGCGTTACTTCCTGCAGAGATTGATTTTTGAGTTTTTGACGGATGATATGTCCGCCTTGGATGTGTCCGGTTTCATGGGCAATAACTCCGGCCAGCTCATTAATGTTGTCTGCGGACATGATTGTTCCCGTATGCACGAACAAATTATTACCGTCGGCAACAAACGCATTCAGGCTGTTGTCTTCCACGATAAAAACATGGTTGCGGTTATAAGGAATACCTGCCGCGTTAAACAGCGGACGTGTGATGCTGTCCAGCAGTTGTTCCGTCTCTTCGTCCGAAATAAGTCTCAGGCTCTCGGCCCGGGAAGGAACGGAAAAGGCCGTCAGCAGCATAATGCCGCCGATCAGCCCTTTTGCAAATTCGGATGCCGTTTTCCTTAACCTTTGATGAGTTTTTTCCACCACGTTTCTTTTTCCTTCGGTTCTTCCTTGGAGGGTTCGGGTTTAGAAGTAATATCTTCGTGGCTGTTATACAAGATGACGGCTTCCTGTTTGGCCTTGCGCGGCTCACCGTTGTCTGCGCCGTTATCTCTTTTTGGGCGCCGCCGGTCAAACCGGTTACGTCCGCGGCGGCGGTTATCCCGCCCTCTTCTGTTTTCCCGTCCGGCTTCTTCGCCGGCAAAATCGTCATTGGCGGGAATTTCCGTTTCTTCGGCTTTGGGCTCTGGAATGTTGTCTTCGCCGGGTGCCTTTTCATCTTCCGCTGGTTTGGTTATTTTGATCCGTTCAATACGGAAATCGGAGATGCATTTGATGCTGTCGTCCGCACTGATGATGATTTCCATTTTATATTTATGTTCCAAGGTTACCAGCATTTGCCGCTTATGATTCAACAAAAAGACGGCAATATCGGAAGGAACAAAAATATTCAGGCGAGAGGAACGGTTCTTGATTCCTTCCTCTTCAATTCCGCGTAAAACAAGAAATGCCCCGTTTTCAACGGTTCTGATCATGCCTTTTCCCTGACAGTACGGACAGACCTGATAATTGCTTTCAAAGAAAGAGGAGTGCATCCGCTGCCGGGAAAGTTCCAACAGGCCGAACATGCTCATCTTGCCGACCTGAATTCGGGAGCGGTCTTTCTTTAAGGCTTCTTTCATCCTTTTTTCAACAGCATGGTTATTGGCCGGTTCGTCCATGTCGATAAAGTCGATGACCACCAATCCGGCCAGATTGCGCAGCCTGAGCTGGCGCGCAATTTCGTCGCAGGCCTCCAGATTGGTTTTAAGCGCCGTTTCTTCCAGATCTTTTTCTTTGGTTGCCCGTCCGGAATTGACGTCAATGGATACCAGAGCTTCCGTAGGGTTGATAACCAGATAACCGCCGGATTCCAGCTGGGCATTGGTATCATGCAGTTTATCCAACTGCGATTCTACCTGAAAACGCTGGAACAAGGGCATGTCATTATTGCGATAACTCTTGATTTTTTTGAGACTGCGCGGTGATAATATTTTAAAGAACTCTTTTGCGGCGCGGTAACCCTCTTCTCCGGCGACGATAATTTCCGAAACTTCTTTGGTATAAATATCGCGCAACGCCCTTTTAATCAGATTACCTTCTTCATGAATCAGAGAAGGGGCTTTACCCTGCAAAGAGGCTGTCCGGATTTGGTTCCATGTGCGAATCAGGTAATTATAGTCGCGCACAATATCCGCTTTGGTTTTTTCTTCACCGGCCGTGCGGACAATAATGGACATATCCGGCGTTAAAGGCAGTTCTTTGACAATTCCCTTCAATCGGGTACGGTCGGCCGCATTGGTGATCTTGCGGGACACGCCGCCGCTTTTGATGCGGTTGGGCATTAAAACGCAATAGCGCCCGGCCAGCGACAGATAAGTCGTCAGGGCGGCGCCTTTGTTGCCGCGCTCTTCTTTGACAACCTGAACCAGAACAATCTGACCTTCTTTGATAACGTCTTGTATTTTGTTGCGGTGATACAGTTTTCGGGCCCGGATCAGTTTGCGCTGCAGTTCAAAATCAAGTTCCGTTTCATCGTCGTCGGCATCAATTTCTTCATCGCCGATACTTTCGGGTTTGGCGTCGACTTCTTCGCTGATTGTTTCTTCTTCGATTCCCGTATTTTCAGTCAAAACCTTCAGGGGTTCTTCCGCCGGGCTTTCTTTTTCACCCTCGGCCGCAGCGTCCGCCGTTGCGTTGGCAGATTCTTGCTTGGCAGGCGTTTCTTCGGCGGCATGCTGTTTCCGGTACCTTTTTTTCAGGACGCGTTTTTTAGGCGCGTGTTTTTTATCACTGCCCTCTTCTGCTTCGGCAATGAATTCGGCTTCACTTTGCTGTTTTGGAGCCTGATTGTCCGCCTCTTCCTGTAAAGTATCGGTCTCGGAAACGGCGGTTTCTGCAGCGTTCATTTCCGGCTGCGGTTGTTCAACAGCCTGTGCGGCCTGTTCTTCAGCCAGGGCTGCTTCCCGTGCAGCTCGGGCAGCTGCTCTCTCCTGACGGATTCGTTCTCTTTCGGCTTCGCGTTCCTTTATTGCCTGTTTTTTGGATTCTATGATTTCATCGACCTCTTTTTCGACTTCGGTAATTTCTTCCGGAGGTAAATCATAATAGTCGGGGTGAATTTCTCCAAAAGCCATAAATCCGTGCTTGTTTCCGCCGTAATCCACAAAACAGGCCTGCAGGGAAGGTTCAACTCTCATCACTTTGCCAAGGTATATGTTTCCTTTAATCTGCCGGCGGTAGCTGGTTTCGAATTCAACGTCTTCAAGCTTATTGCCGTTCACCACCACAACCCGTGTTTCTTCGGGCTGGGTGTCATCAATCAGCATTCTTTTTATCATTAATTATATCTCCGTATCGGTCTGCTCAGCCGCAAACCGTAAATTTTTCCGTACCGGAGAGGATTTTGAAATTTAAATTTCATCAGCGATTCGCTGTTGATTTTACAAACTAGATGCGCCGTTAAAACGGCGTCTGCCAATATATTCGTCTTTTCCGGGAGCTTTTTTGCTTATTTATTGTTCGCCCCCTTAATTCAAAAACCCGTCCGGCAAAATTTGCCTCAAAAAACCGAAAGCTGCTTCTTTCCGGTAATGGAAAAGCGGTATCAGAATGATAGCTCTAAGTCCTCTTTTATCATCAAAAAAGCCTCTTCCGATACAAAAAAATCTTCCGGCTGTTCTCAGAATATACATTTTGTTTTAAAACACAACAATAAAATTTATTTAATCGTCATTTTAAGAGATTGGTAATAAGTCAGCGGTATAATTAATCAAAAAGGAAAGAACGGCAATGTGTTTTTTATGGCAGCGTTTAAGACAGACTTTTGTTTCGGCGTGGCGGCATCTGTTGGTGCCTGCGGCGTTGCTTTTGTGTTGTCAGAACGCGGCGCAGGCTGCCCAAATTTCAAATCTGCGCATCGGGCAGGGCATCGGCAGCGTAAGAATAGTTTTTGATGCCGATTCTACATTCAATTACAAAGTTTTTTTGCTGACGGAACCGAAAAGGCTTGTCGTGGATACTCAGAATATCACCGTTAATCCCAAAATTGAAAAAATTCAGGAGCCCAATAGTTTTGTTACTCAAACCCGTCTGGGCTCGGCGGGCGTTGGCGGAACACGTATCGTTTTTGATCTGCAAAAGCCGGTGGTTATCAAAAAAGTCTTTATGCTGCCGCCTCAAAGTAATTTCAGCTGGCGTTTTGTCATTGACATGGAGGTTGCCTCGGAGCGGGAATTTGAAGCCAAAGTCGGCAATGATAACGCCTTCAGCAGCGACAGCTACATGGCTTCGTCTTCCAGCCGGCCCAAGGCAAATTCTTCTTCACAGGCGGCGCGGTCTCCCTCCAAAACCAAAAAGATTATTGTCCTGGATCCCGGACATGGCGGCGTTGATCCCGGAGCGATCGGCGTTTCCGGCGTATATGAAAAGAACATAACCCTGGCAATGGCCAGAGAGTTGAAAGCCGAGTTGGAAAAACGCAGCCGCTACAAGGTTTATCTGACCCGCAACCGTGATATTTTCATTCCGTTGCGCGACCGGGTTAAAATTGCCCGCCGCTACGATGCCGATTTATTCTTGTCAATCCACGCGGACAGCGCCCGTAACCGCAAAGCAACCGGCCTGTCTGTTTATACGCTGTCTGAAAAGGCTTCCGATAAAGAAGCCGCAGCGTTGGCGGAAAAAGAAAACAAGGCTGATATTGTCGCCGGACTGAATTTTGCCGAACACTCCAAGGAAGTATCAGATATCCTGCTCAATCTGGCGCAGCGGGAAACTTTGAATCGTTCATCCGAATTTGCAACTTTCATGGTGCAGGAAATGCGCAAATCGACCCATACCCTGGACAACACTCACCGCTTTGCCGGATTCGCCGTGCTCAAGGCGCCGGATGTTCCTTCGGTGCTGATGGAACTGGGGTATCTTTCCAACCGCAACGAAGAAAGGCAGCTTCAGCAAAAATCCTATCGCAAAAAGCTTGCCGTTTCGGCCGCGCGTGCCATCGACAAATATTTTGAGAACATGAATCACGCATCCGTGTTTTAATGTTTGACTTCAAAAGCATTTTTGGATATTAAATTTCTGTATGTTTTTTTTAATTCGGCGGCAAATTTTTTTTGCTTTTAAATTAAAATATATTAAATTGCTGGGTAAACATATTTATAACTTTTGAGTCTGAGATGCTGAAAACATTATCGTCGCTGCTGAGTACATTTTTCTTTTTTGCGGTTATCGCTCTGGTCGTGCTGATAACTTCTTTATGGCAAATGTCGCAGGATCTGCCGGATTATCGCCAGCTTGCCAAATATGAGCCGGCCGTGACGACGAGGCTGTATGCCGGCGACGGCCGCCTGCTGATGGAATATGCCGCGGAAAAGCGCCTGTTCGTGCCGGAAGAAAAAATTCCCGAGCGGGTAAAACAAGCTTTTATCTCTGCCGAAGATAAAAATTTTTATCATCATTTCGGTGTTGACTTTTTGGGCATCCTTCGCGCGGTTATCGACAATGTCAAAAACATCGGAACCGGCCGCCGCCCTTCAGGCGCATCGACCATAACTCAGCAGGTCGCCAAGAACTTCCTCTTATCATCGGAACTTTCATATACCCGCAAGATCAAGGAAGCGATTCTGTCGACCAGAATTGAACAGGCTTTTTCCAAACAGCATATTTTGGAACTTTATCTCAATGAAATTTATCTGGGCAACCGTTCTTACGGTGTTGCTGCCGCGGCTTTGAATTATTTCGGCAAGTCTCTTGACGAACTTTCTCTGGAAGAAATAGCGTATTTGGCAGCTTTGCCCAAAGGGCCGAATAATTATAATCCAAAAACAAAATATGAAGCCGCCGTCGGCCGCCGTAATTGGGTGATTGATCGCATGCTCGACGATGGCTATGTGTCTGAAGAAGAAGCTGCCGCCGCCAAGGAAAAGCCGCTGAAAACCATTGACCGTCGCGGGGAGTTTGTCCAGGATGCGCAGTATTTCAGCGAAGAAGTGCGCCGCCGCGTTAACTCCAAATTCGGCGAAGATGCCCTCTACGAAGGGGGACTTTTGATCAGGACAACGTTGGATCCTCGATTGCAGCAAATCGCCACCAAGGTGTTTCAGGAAGAGATTCGCAATTATGACATCCGCCACGGCTGGCGCGGCCCGATAACCAATATCCCGCTTGACGGCGATTACCGGAAGAGTCTGGAAGAAACGGCAATTCCCGCCGGAAAAGAAGATTCGTGGGTAAAAGCGATTGTTTTGGATGTGTCAGCACAAAAAGCCGAGATTGAAACAGCAGAAGGCAGCAAAGGACAGATTCCGCTGAAAGTTTTATCCTGGGCACGGAAAAATCTTAAAAATCAGGGTGTTAGCTACCCGCCGAAAGCTGCTTCAGACGTTCTGAAAAAAGGTGACGTGATTTTGGTTGAAAAAATTGCGGACAAGGAAATTGCCGCCAAAAAATTGGCCGCAGACAGCTATCATCTGCGTCAGGTTCCCAATGTCGAGGGCGGGTTGATTGCCATGGATCCGCACACCGGAAAGGTTTTGGCGATTGTTGGCGGTTATTCTTTTAAAAAATCGCAGTTTAACCGGGCTACTCAGGCTCTGCGCCAAACCGGATCTGCATTTAAGCCGATTGTCTATCTGGCCGCGCTGGACAACGGATATTCGCCGACAGACTTGATTTTGGATGCGCCTTTTGTTTTGGATCAGGGACCGGGACTTCCCAAATGGAAACCCGTAAATTATTCCAAACGTTTTTATGGGCTGATGACGCTGCGTCAGGGTATTGAAAAATCACGGAATTTGATGACAGTCCGTCTGGCGCAGGATATCGGGATGGATAAGGTGGCTGAATATGCCAAAAAAATGGGTGTCAACGACCATCTGCCGCATTTGCTTTCCATGTCTTTGGGAGCCGGAGAAACGAAGCTCATCAATATGGCGGCCGCCTACAGCATTATTGTCAACGGCGGCAAAAAAGTCGATCCGTATTTCATTGAAAGAATTCAGGATCGCAACGGCAAAACGATTTTCAGACATGATAAACGCCGCTGTGAAGGCTGTCGTCAGGAACGATGGGAAGATCAGCCGGTTCCCGTTTTGGAAGATAACCGCGAACAAATTGTCGACCCATTGAGTGCTTACCAGATGACAAGCATTTTGGAAGGCGTTGCCAAATACGGCACGGCTGCCAGGCTTCGCGCTCTCAACAAACATTTGGCCGGCAAGACCGGAACAACCAACGACAACCAGGATGCCTGGTTTGTCGGCTTCTCACCGGATTTGGTCGTAGCCGTTTATGTCGGTTTTGATGAACCGCGGACTTTGGGGCGCTATGAAACAGGAGCGGCGTCGGCTTTGCCGATTTTCAATAATTTTATGCGGGAAGCACTGGCCAATCAGCCGGATATTCCTTTCCGTATGCCGGCCGGCATTAAATTGGTGCGCATTAACCACGACACGGGAAAACCTGCCCGTCCGACGGACAAGTCCGTCATCGTTGAAGCTCTCAAGCCGGAGTTTAGCTTTGACGATAAAAAACAACGGGTCATCGGATCTCAGGAAACTTCCGAGGCTGAAGGCGAAAACGCAGCCCAGGCTATTTTTGAGAGCGACGACGGCGATACCGTTCAGTTGGGATCACAATATTAAGCGGAATAACGACGATGAGAGCCGAAATTTATGATTTAACCTCTGAAATCAAGCAGTCTTTGGAACTGCTGAGGAGGTCTCTTTGACTACGATAATGCGGTCGTGCGCCTTGACGAACTTAATTCCCTGACGGCCGATGCCGCTTTGTGGAACAATCCCGCTTCGGCTCAAAAGCTTATGAGCGAGAAAAATAATCTGGAATTTTCTTTATCCGGTTTTGACGGAATGTCCACGTCTTTGCGGGATTTGACCGAACTGGCGGAACTGGCCGAGGCAGAAAATGACGAAACGGTTATTGCTGAGGTTATTCAGCAGTTGGAACAACTGAAAGCCCAAGTCAAACATGGGGAACTTGAAGCCCTGTTGTCCGGAGAAGTTGATGCCAATGACGCCTATTTGGAAGTCCACTCGGGCAGCGGCGGGACAGAGGCGCAGGATTGGGCGGAAATGCTGTTGCGTATGTATACCCGCTGGGCTGACGCACACAGCTATAAAGTCGAGTATGTTGAAGAAACGGAAGGCGATGTCGCCGGCATAAAGTCGGTAACCGTAAAGATCTGCGGGCATAATGCCTACGGGTGGCTGAAATCGGAAAGCGGCGTCCACCGCCTGGTACGGATCTCTCCTTTTGACAGCAATGCCAGACGGCATACCAGTTTCGCTTCTGTCGGCGTCTATCCGGTTATTGATGACGAGATTGAAATAAATATCAATGAAAGTGACTGCAGGGTTGACACGTATCGTGCATCCGGCGCCGGCGGGCAGCACATCAACAAAACCGATTCTGCCGTGCGTATTACCCATCTTCCCACCGGAATAGTCGTCCAGTGTCAAAACCAGCGTTCTCAGTTTCAAAATAGGGATGCGGCATGGAAAATGCTGAAAGCAAGATTATATGAATTAGAGCTGAAAAAACGCGAAGCGGCGGCAGAAGCCGAACGCGACGCGCAAAGCGACATCGGTTGGGGACATCAGATTCGTTCTTATGTCTTACAGCCCTATAAAATGGTCAAGGATTTGCGTACCAACGCCGAAACATCGGATACCAGAGCTGTTTTGGACGGAGATATAGATTTGTTTTTGTCAGCGGCATTGGCGGATAAGGTAGGAAAAAATGGCTAGAAGGAATCTTGTTAAAATTTTGGCAGCCTTTGCTTTGGCATATGTCTTGTTTTGCATTACCGTATATGTCAAGCCGCAGTGGTTCTTTTATCATCCGACCAATGAGGCTCCGGATATTGAAAAAGCCAGAGCTGAAGGTTATCCTGCCGAGCGTGTCGAATACAGGGCTGAGGACGGAAAAGAGCTTTATGCCTGGTTTACTCCGCCCGGAAAAAGCCGGAGGATAATTGTGTTTATGCATGGAAATTCGTATAATATTGAAAAGTTTTACCATAAGCTGATACCTCTGGCCCGGGCCGGATATGGCACAATGATACCGGAATACCGGGGATTTGGGGATATTGACGGGACAATTACGGAAAAAACAGTCGGGCAGGATGCCGTTGCCGCAGTTAAATGGCTTTATTCCCAAGGGTACCGGAACAAAGACATCATTGTCTACGGCATGTCCCTGGGATCTTATGCCGCGACCAATGCCGTCTATGTTTTGGGGCAAAAAAATCCTTTTGCGGCGTTAATATTGGAAGTTCCCTTTGACAGTCTCCTGAATGTTGTGCGTTCGGTGGTGCCGGTGCCGCTGCCTTTTGCCATGATTATCAAAGACAAATATGACAACCTTTCCAAGATAGCCTATACCGGAACTCCGTTGCTGGTAATGGGCGGAAGCGAAGATCCGACAGTTCCCGTAAAATTGGCCAAAAATCTCTTTGCCCATGCCGTGGAACCTAAAAAAATGATTGTGTATGAAGGCGGTGCGCATAATGATTTATATAACTTCCAGAACTACCGCGACATTATAGAATGGTTGCAGGCCAATGAAAAAGCTCGATAACCGGAAATACCGGCTGCGCCGGATTTTTGACTATATAGGCGTTGTCTTTTTGATAACGCTGCTGCTGTTCATCTGGCAGCTTTATCGCGGATCGATTGCTGTACCTTTTTTAAAGCCGTATATCATCAAAGCGCTCAATCATGACGATACCGAATATCAGGTGACGGTAGATGAAGTTAATCTGGAATTGGTGCGTTCTTTAAAACCGCTGAGGATTATCGCGACGAATGTCGTTTACCGCAAAAGCAACGACGAATTGGTTGTCAATGCGCCGCGCACGTCGGTTTCCTTCAGCATTAAGGCTTTGCTGGGAGGTGTGATTGCGCCCAGTTCGATTGAGGTGGAAAACCCTCGGGTATATATTTTTACCAGTTATGGCATCAACAAAGAAAAAAAAGAAAATATCAGTCAGAAAAAGCTCGAATATTACTTTGACTATATGCAGGATTTTCTGGAAAAGTTTAATTCTGAAGACAAATCTTATCCGGAAAGCTACATCAATAACATTGACGTCAGCAATGCCGAAGTGGAGTTCCACGAGGTCGACTTGGGCAAAAAATGGGTTTTTTCAGATGTTAATTATCACTTCGACCGCGGCTTTACCAGCATGGAAACCGACATCAATGCCACACTGAACTTCAACGGGGTTCCTTCATCTCTGGGGTTTGAAGCCGTTTACCGCCCCATGACCGACAAGATAGCCCTTCAGTTTTATTTTGCGGATATTGTTCCGGCCAATTTGCTTGAACTTCTGACATTAGATGCCCAAGATGGGATTTACAAAGTTGATGTCCCTTTCAACGGCCGGGTGGAAGCGCTGGTTGATGTCGAGGAAATCATTGAAAATAAGGCTAATCTGATTGACAGCTTGGATACCGCGGTGGAGCGGATCCGTTTTGCCATTGAAGGAGGGCAGGGGCACATTGTCTTTTCAGATGACCAAAAACAGGATTATAATGTTTCGTCACTTTCGTTTAACGGGGAAATCAGCGGCGGTCTGGATAAACTGAACATTAATAATGCTGTCTTGGATTTGGACGGGCAGCGAGCTGTTCTGGGGTTGGAAGCCGACGGTTTAAAGGATTATCTGTTTGAGTCTTCATTAAAAAATTTGCAGTTGGCGCTAAAAGCGCAGGTGCCTCTTTTAAAAGTAAATGATTTGTATCGCTACTGGCCGCGGGAAATTGCCACAAAAGCCTGGGATTGGTGTAAGGAAAGCCTTGCCGACGGAGAAATTAAAAATGCGGCGTTTACGTTTAATTTTGCCTATGATAAGTCGATGCAAAAATTCAGTTTTACAGGGTTAAGCGGCCAGGCACGGGTAGAAGGAGCCAGCCTGGATTATTTGACCGGCATGCCCAAAGTAACGGATATTTACGGAACGGTTAATTTTGCCGCGGATCAGCTGAAAATCTTTTTCGACAAAGGTGTCTCCGACGACGTTATCGTTAATCAGGGATATGTCGATTTATATGATTTGGATAAAAAAGACAATTTTGCAAAAATTAATCTGGATGCCGTAGGCTCTATCAAAGATATCCTGAAACTGATAGACCATCAGCCGCTGGGCTATACTTCGGAAATGGGCATAAATCCCGATGCGTTTAAGGGCAGTGCCGAAACCAATTTGGACTTACAGTTTGAATTAAAGCAGAACTTGACGCCGGAAGAAGTAAAAGTCGCCATCAAGTCCGAACTGCGGGACGTTGTTATTGAAAAAGCCGTGCAGGATAAATCCGTCGAAGCCAAAAAACTGGATTTAGAGGTCAGCAATGACGGGCTTTTGGTAACGGGCGTCGCCAACTTTGAGGGAATACCGCTCAATCTGGTTTGGAATGAAAATTTTGATAATAAAGCCTATCAGAGCCGCTACCAGCTGAGCTTTAATTTTGACAGCAATCTCCGGCAAAAGCTTGGCATTGATTTTGCCGCTCTTAATGCGCCGTATATTGAAGGCTCCGTTCCGGCGCAAGCCGTGATAACCGCTTATCCCGGAGATAGAATGCAAATTGATGTTAACGGAAATCTGCGGGGAGCCAATATTGACTACTCGTTTTTGGGCTTTAAGAAAAAATCGGGTGTTGACGGTGTTGTTTCCGCCCGGATTGATATTGAAAACAATCAGCTCAAGGGGATTCCGTCATTCAGTCTTTCCACACCGGATTTCAGCCTGAAAGGCAAAATTTCGTTTAACCGGCAGGGACAGGTACAGACCATAGACATCGGCGACATCAAAGGTCCGAAAACTTCTGCCAAAGCCAAAATCGATTTTGCCTATGCGCCGAAAGAAAAGTTAAAAATAACTGTTTCCGGAAGCAGTTATAACCTTTCTGATTTCTTCTCCAAAGATGCCGAAGAAATCAAAAAGGCGAAAGAGCGCCGCCGCCAGATGAAACAAAAAGACATCATGTCACCCGAGCCGGAGGATGAAAATGATTGGAAAGATGTCAACGACATGGATATCAATATTGCCGTCGACAGTTTATGGACCAATCAGGATATTGCAATCCGCAATTTTGCGGGTTCAGCCAAAATACGCAATAAAATCGGTCTGGATGAGATGCACCTGATTGGCAATTTCAATTCCAGCCGCAAAAATTCCAAAACGGTTTCTCGGCTGAAACTGGATTACGTTCCCCGCCAGAATAAAGAATACTTACTGACGATTGAGAGCAACGATGCCGGTTCTACACTGAAGTTCCTGCGCTTGTACGACAATATGCGCGGCGGGACGCTGAGCATAGAAGCCAAACGCGGCGCAGACAAGAAAATTGTCGGCCATGCCAAAATCAGAGATTTCAATATTTATAATACGCCGGTGTTTGCCAAATTGCTGACGGTTGCCTCCCTGAGCGGAATGGTTAATCTCCTGACCGGCGATGGTATGGCTTTTTCTCATTTCGACGCACCTTTTGAGTATCAGCATAATATTTTAACGGTTAAAGACGGCAAGGCCTTCGGAAATGTTTTGGGTATCAGCGGCAGCGGCTCCTATCAGATGCGGTATCAGGAGTTTGACTTTAAGGGGCTGATTGCTCCGGCCTATGGGCTCAATACTTTTATTGGCAACATTCCGTTGGTCGGATCATTGCTCAGCGGCAAAGACGGCACGGTATTTGCAGCCAATTACAGCATCAGCGGCGATATTGACAATCCGCAGATTCGCATCAATCCGCTTTCTGCCCTCAGTCCAAATTCTTTGAAAGAACTTTTCTCTTCTGTTTTCGGGAGGCGGGATGGATAAGCTTAAAATCGGTTTGGATTACCATGGCGTTATCAACCGGCAGCCGGCGTATTTTTCCCTTTTTACCGATGAAGCCTTGCGCCGTGGGCACGAAATCCACATCATTACCGGCGGTCCGCGCGATGTTGTGGAAAAACTGCTGCAAAAAGACAATATCCGTTACAGCTGCATTTTTGCTATTTTGGATTACTACGATGCCAAAGGTATCGTAGAGCATTTTGATAACGGCGAGTTTAAAATTCCCGACAAACTGTGGGACAGCGCCAAAGCAGAATATTGCAGCCTCAACGGCATTAACATGCATATTGATGACAGCCGCTCCTATGTCCGGTGGTTTACGACGCCGTATTGCCATTATGATGCTGAAAAACAAAATTGCCGGACGGAAAATTCCGACCGCATAGATTTTACCAAACCGCCGGCACAGGTTTTGGACGATATTGAAAAAATCATATCTTCCGTGCAGTATTACTGATACTTTTACCATTTGTTTAGATATTTTGTGTATTAAATAACAAAACACGCAAAAGGTCTGGTCGAATGATTCAGGAAGAAATTGTTCATATTAACGGAATCCCTAAGAAGCTTCTGGTATTTTTGCACGGATATATAGACAGTTCCGATGCCGTTGACCGCAAAATTTCTCTTTTGGACAGTCTGCCGGACTTTGCCGTCCATATTCCGCAGGCACCGCTGGAGTGTGAGATTCACGAAAGTAAACGTCAGTGGTATTCCATGCACCGTTTTGACCCGGAAGACGAGCGCAAGACTGTTCCTACCATGGATGAATGCGTTGCTTTGTATAATCGTATGGCACCGGGACTGGCTGAAGCAGATGCTTATTTGCAACCCTATGTGGAAAATGCCCTCTGCGAATATGGTCTTGATTATAAAGATTTGTTTTTATGCGGTTTTTCCCAAGGCGCAATGTGCGCGCTGTATACCGGTCTGATGTTTCCGCAGCGTATCGGCGGCGTTATCAGTTTCAGCGGGATTTTGGCCGGACACAAAAAAGCATTGAAACTGGCGCAGAGTTACCCGGATATTTTGTTGATTCATGGTAATGCTGACAATCTGGTTCGTTATGAAGCTCTGGATTTTACGGCTTCAAATTTGCAAAAACTTGGCTGCGCGGTTGAAACCTACACGGTTGAAAAAGGGATGCATATGATTACCCCCGAGGCATTGACCCAGGCTGCGGCATTTATCCGGCAGCGGATTTAGAGAAACGGCTGTGCGGCAATCAACCCGCCTTTTTCAAGCAGATAGTTTTTCCCTCTTTCCAGTTGCAAAGGTGAGTCTTTGCCCAGATTCCGCTCGTAAATTTCGCCGTAGTTGCCGCGTTGTTCAACAGCTTTTTTGACCCAGTCCGGATGCAGCTTGAAAAAACGCCACAATTCCGGGTCCATGCCCAACAGATTGCGAAGGGACGGATCATTGACGCCGATAAAAGTATTAATGTTTTTAGAAGTCATGCCTTGTTGCTCGGCCAGCTTAAGCGCGTTGATAATCCATTTGACGGTTGCCCGCAGAGAGGTATTGTTCCGGTGGGTATAAGCATATATCGGGCGATAAGAAAGGACTTCCGGCAGAACGATGATATCGTTGTTTTTGGAAACCAAGCTGCCGGCCAAACCCCGGAGATAAATTTCGCTTCCCGTAATCAGTTGGCAGCGGTTAAGATAAAAAGCTTCTTTGGCCGCATTGAGATTTGGGAATTGCAGGACCTTAAGCCCCAGAGCAT
Organism: uncultured Alphaproteobacteria bacterium; assembly: GCA_944391425.1. Lineage (GTDB taxonomy): Bacteria > Pseudomonadota > Alphaproteobacteria > RF32 > CAG-239 > CAZU01. Next base: position 38,772 of record CALXTO010000009.1, read on the forward strand.
AACGATGATTGTATTCGTTAAGGTTGGCAGCATCCATTGAATCCGCCAGAACACAGACCTTGCTTCCCCGGAAATCTTCCATGGAAGATGCTTCTTTTTTACCGCGGGTGGCAAAAACCTGTCGGTCGTAGTATAAAACATCCGCGGCATTGACCGGTTTGGTAATTTCCTGTTGCGCGGACAAAACGGCATTGCCGAGCATAATGTCTATTTTATTATTGTCCAGAGCCCAGGATATTTTATCTGCCGGTACGTCCCGCAATTTAAAGCTTTCGGGGTTTCCGAAAATCGCGTGGGCAAAACTGCGGCAAATGTCGGCGTCAATTCCCCGCCAGATTTTATCTTCATCCTGATATGCCAGCGTCCGGCTACCCAGATCAGTTCCGCAGATAACATAACCGCGGTTGTTAATGTAGCGCAGCCCCGCGTCTGCCGCCAGGGCGCCGGAAGAGCAGAATAGGCAGCAACAGCTGAAAATTAGGGTTTTAAGTTTCATTTTGTTAACCAATTTATGCTAAACTATACCTATAAAGAAACTATAAGGCAAAATTTTATGAAAAGTAATCTTTTTTTGCGAGTTATTATCGCTGTTGTGGCAATTTTTTTGTCGGCGTCCGCGTCTGCGGCTCCTGTTTCCGAAGACAAAGCTCTTCAATGGGCGGAAGAAAAGGGGCGCCTGTTGCTGGACGCTTTTCAAATTTCTGATCCGGCGAAAAGGTTTTCTGAGTTGGACAGGCTGTTGCTTTCTTATGTAGACTTGGATTACGTTTCAAAATTTGTGGTCGGTAAATACTGGCGTTCCATGACCCCGGAACAGCAGAAAACGTATCAGGATGTTTTCCGCCGCTATGCTTTGGGACTGTATAAAACTTTTCCGCTGGATTTTGCCGATAACATAACCTATAGCCTTGGCACGGCTCAAAGCGACGGACAGTTTACACAGGTTTCCGCGAGCGTAACTGTCGCGTTGGATCCTTCTCAGCCGCCGCAGGATTTCCTGTTGCAGTTCAGGCTTCATCAAAAAGACGGAAAAATTCTTCTTGTTGACATCAAGCTGGCCGAAAGCAGTTTGATTCTCTCCTATCGTGGCAAATTTTATGAAATGATAGCCGCTGTCGACGGGGAAATGGAATGGTTTTTGGAAGATCTGGAAATGCTGACGCAGTCGGTGGAAAGGAGCAATCTGCGCGAATTGGGGCAGGGGCAATAAAAATATCCTTGAATTTATGGCATAAAGCTTATAATATCCAGCATAAGTCTAATAAAACGGATTTTGGTTTCGATGAACAATATAAAAGTAAGATTTGCGCCGAGCCCGACCGGGTATATGCATATCGGCAACACGCGCACGGCGGTTTTTAACTGGCTGCTGGCTCTTAAACTGGGCGGGAGCTTTATGCTGCGCATAGACGATACGGATATACAGCGCTCCAAGACGGAATACGAGAATGCCATACGCGATATTTTATCCTGGCTGGGAATATCCTGGAGTGAGGAAGCCAGGCAATCGGCTCGTTTGGAGCGCTATAACGCGGTGGTGGAAAAGCTGAAGCAACAGGGGCGCATTTATGCCTGTTACGAAACGGCCGAAGAGCTGGAAGTTATGCGCAAACAGCTGATGAATAAAGGTCTTCCGCCGATTTACGATCGCCGCGCCCTGAATCTGACTCCGCGGGAAGTTGCCGCTTATAAAGCTGAGGGACGGCGTCCGCACTATCGTTTTAAGCTTTGTTCCGGTATCATTGAATGGGATGATATGGTGCGCGGCAAATGTCGTTATGATGCCGCTAACCTGGCCGATCCGGTCATTATCCGCGAAGACGGCAGTTTTTTATATCATTTGCCGTCGGTCATTGACGATGCCGATTTCGGCATTACCCATATTATCCGCGGCGAGGATCATGTAACCAACACGGCGGCGCAGATTCAGATGTTTGAAGCTCTAGGCGTTTCAGTGCCTTGTTTTGCACATTTGCCTCTGCTTACCGGAAGCGAAGGAAAATTGTCCAAGCGCTTAGGCTCTTTGGGCGTGAGGGAGTTGCGGGCCGAGGGAATGGAACCCATGGCAATCGCTTCTTTTTTGGCCAAGCTGGGGACTTCGGAAGCAATAGAGCCTTATTATGATTGGCAAAGCCTTGCTGCCACCGTGGATTTACATCGTCTGGGGCGTTCCCAGCCGCGTTTTGATGAAAAAGAACTGAAACTTTTCAACACTCGTTATGTACATTCTTTGCCTTATGAAAATGTCAAAAAACGGATCTGTGCCGATTCGGCATTTTGGAACGTTGTCCGCGGTAATCTGGAAAAAGTTGAAGATATTGCCGAGTGGGAAAATATCTGTCATAAAAAACTTAAACCTGTTGTTGAAGACGCGGCGCTAACTTCGCTTGCGGCAAAGCTTTTGCCGGCGGAGCCGTGGGACGAAGATACTTTTGCTTCTTGGGCAGAGGAGCTTAAAATGCAAAGCGGCAAAAAAGGCAAAGCCCTGTTTCATCCCCTGCGCCTGGCTCTAACCGCGCAGGAAAATGGTCCCGAGCTGAAAAAGTTGTTGCCGCTTATCGGTCGCGCCAAAGCGTTGGAGCGTCTGAACGGTCGCGAAGCCTGAGTTAGAATAAGGAAAAAATATGACGACGATTTATTTGTATAATACACTGCACCGCCGCAAAGAAGAATTTAAGCCCATAGATGCTTCCAATGTCCGAATGTACGTCTGCGGCCCGACGGTATATGACCGTGCGCATCTCGGCAATGCCAAAACGCCAGTGGTTTTTGACGTCTTATACCGTTTGCTGCGTGAAGTTTACGGCGCGGAACATGTAACCTATGTCTCCAATATCACCGATGTTGATGATAAAATTTTAAACAAACATAAAGAAACGGGAAAACCCATCCGCGAAATTACCGAACAAACCTGCCAATGGTATCTTGACGACATGGCCAAACTTAATGTTCTGGCTCCCAACCATCGTCCCCGCGCAACAGAGTATATTGGTGAAATGATAGAGCTGGTTAAGCTGTTGTTACAAAACGGCCATGCCTATGAGGCACAGGGGCATGTTTTGTTTGATGTCGATTCAATGCCCGGCTACGGTTTCCTGTCCGGCCGATCCATGAAAGAAATGCTGGCCGGAGCCCGTATTGAAGTTGCCGATTACAAGAAAAATCCGGCGGATTTTGTGCTGTGGAAACCGTCAGAACCCGGGCAGCCGGGATGGGACAGCCCTTGGGGCTACGGCCGTCCGGGCTGGCATTTGGAATGTTCGGCCATGAGTTCCAAACTTTTGGGGAATTCTTTTGATATTCACGGCGGCGGTTCTGATCTGATTTTTCCGCATCATGAAAACGAATGCGCCCAGTCAATGTGCGCGCACCCCAATGACAAATTTGCCAATTACTGGGTTCATGGCGGCATGCTGATGGTTGACGGCGTAAAAATGTCCAAATCGCTGGGCAATTTTTATACGATTGACGAGGTTTTGGAAAAAGCGCCGGCCGAGGCATTGCGTCTGTTGTTTTTAACGACCCACTATCATCAGCCGTTTAATTTTACCTTTGACGGGCTGGCGCAAAGCAAGGGAATCTTAGACAAGTTTTACAACGCGCTGTTGCGTGTTGAGGATGTAAAAGTTGAAAAAACGGAAGTTGACGAACAAATTGTCGAAGCTCTGGCCGATGACTTGAATACGCCTTTGGCATTGCTGAAACTGCATGAGTTGACAGCCAGACTTAACAAGGCCGAAACGCCCGAGGACAAAGCCAAATACAAAGCTTTGCTGCTGGGCAGCGCCGGTTTGCTCGGATTGTTGTGGCAGTCGCCGCAAGAGTGGTTCAAGGGCAGTGCCGAAGAGAATAACGACACCATAGAGGCGAAAATACGCGCTCGTGCCGAAGCGAAAAAAAATAAGGATTATGCTTTGGCCGATCAAATTCGCAATGAGCTGAAAGAACAGGGAATTGTTCTGGAAGATACGCCTCAGGGCACAATTTGGAAAAAAGTCTGATAAAACGCTCTTCGGAGCGTTTTTTGTATGTCTTCAGCAACCCATTATATATCAACGATTTACAGGGATTTTCTGTGGAAAATACACCCTCTTTCCTTGTTCTTTATTGGTAGAATAATATATTATAGAACAGATTAAATTAAAAGGACAACCATGGATAAAGTCAGCCTGACCGCAAGTATGAGGAGTAATTTGCTGAGCCTGCAGAATATCAGCAGGCAGGTTGATTCTACTCAAAACAGATTGTCCACCGGCAAAAAGGTTAACTCGGCAATCGATAATCCGTCATCTTATTACACGGCACGCAGCTTAAGCAACCGTGCCAGTGACTTGGATGCTTTGCTTGACTCTATGGGACAGGCGGTATCGACGATTAAGGCGGCGACGACATCTTTGGAAACGGCAACAGATTTTCTCGAACAGGCTGCGGCCGTTGCCACTCAGGCGTTGGAAAGTGCTGAAAAAATTTATACTCGGCAGCCAAGCGGTATCAGTGATGACGCAACGATCCGCGACACCAGCCTGTTTGACGGCAAAGCCAATACCCAGGCGATATTGGATCAGATCGGTGATGATGCTTTGGCGGCAACGGCAGCTGATCAGTTTTATGCCCCGGGCGTGGATAAGAATGATGCCAACTTTGGCCAGGGACAATGGTATCTCCCTGCCATCGGTGAATTAATGGAAATGTATGGCACAACAGCCGGTGATATCACTGCCGGGGACGGAACAACCGGGGCAAATGGCGACAATAAAACCGCCATAAATGATGCGCTTACAACTTTAAAGGGCGCTGGAGTTGATTGCACAACTTTAACGAATGGATATTATTGGTCTTCTTCTGAGTATGATAATAGCAATTCTTGGAGATTTGATATGACCAATGGAAACCGGAGCTACAGTAATAAGTATGACCATCTTTACATGAGATGTTTCCAGCTTTTAGAAAACAAATTTAATCCGACGGATGCAGCTTCAGCCCCGCAAATCGGTGACGTGATGTATTCAGATTTGACTTATGGTTCGGCCGATGATTATGATGGCAGCAAAACTGTCGTCGGTATCGTTACCTGGGTCTCGGAGGACGGCAAATCCGCCAAAATTGTCAACCTCAAAGATTTAAGATTTAGTTCAACCTCCTCAACCGGTAACTTTAATCCCGATGATCCTTATACAACCAGCTCCGGCAGCGTAGGGTATACTTACCACACCACCAGCGCCAAATATACTGAAGACATTACCGGCATAGATAACTATGACAGAGATCAGTTTTGGGCCGTCATTCAGGAAACCGTGGCGGAAAGTTCTTTATCCTCGGCAGAAGAACAACAGTATCAAAATATTTTATCTCAGTATGATTCTTTAATCAAAGACAGTTCTTACAAAGGCGTCAATTTGCTGCAGGAACAGGATTTGAAAGTCACCTTTAACGAAAGCCGCAGCGCCTGGTTGGATGTTAAAGGCAAAGACGCCTCTTCCGCCGCTCTGGGACTGACGACGACGGAGTGGAACAACAAAGAAGATATCGAGAAGTCAATTGAAGAACTGACTGCCGCGATGAACCAAATCCGCAGCATGTCAGCGGAACTGGGCAGTTATTACAACATCGTGCTGAACCGTCAGGATTTTACCGAAAATCTGATTAATGTTCTGGAAGAAGGCGCGGACAAACTGACCCTGGCGGACATGAATGAAGAAAGCGCCAACATGCTGGCTCTGCAAACCAGACAACAGCTGGCAACCAATTCCCTCTCGCTCGCCTCCCAAGCCGCCCAATCGATTCTAAGATTATTCTAGCAGCACGATTTTGAGTGCTG
>CALXTO010000010.1 GCA_944391425.1 uncultured Alphaproteobacteria bacterium
GAAGGGTTGTCAATTGCCGAATTGACTTTTTTACCGGTGGACAATCTGTTCTGGGTAGCATCAACCTGCCTGCTGATGTTTTGCAGGCTCAGCAGATTGCTCCTCATGCTTGCGGTCAGGCTGACTTTATCCATGGTTGTCCTCTTTGATTACCTATATCGACAATATATTAATAATAACCAAACAGGCAACAGACAGAGGTTATTTTTCCACAAAAAATCCATGCAAGTCGTTGATACATAATGGATTACAAGGGATAGAAAAAAGCCCCTCAAAAGAGGGGCTTAGGTTTTAAGAATTCATAGTATTGAAAAAATCGTCGTTATCTTTGCTTAAACGCAACTTATCCAATAAAAATTCCATACCGTCGGTCATGCCCATTTGCATCAGAACGCGACGCAATACCCACATTTTAGAAAGACGCTCTTTATCCACCAAAAGTTCTTCTTTGCGGGTTCCGGAACGGGTAATGTCAATAGTCGGAAAGAGACGTTTATCAGTCAGTTTGCGATCAAGGATAATTTCAGAATTGCCGGTTCCTTTAAATTCTTCAAAAATAACTTCGTCCATACGAGATCCTGTATCAATCAGAGCCGTGGCTATAATTGTCAAAGAACCGCCTTCCTCCACGTTGCGCGCCGCACCAAGCAGACGTTTCGGACGCTGCAGAGCATTGGCATCGACACCGCCGGTTAAAACCTTTCCTGAAGAAGGAATAACCGTATTATATGCACGACCCAGACGCGTAATGGAATCGAGCAAGATAACCACATCTTTTTTAGTTTCAACCAAGCGTTTGGCTTTTTCTACAACCATCTCGGCTACCTGAACATGACGGCTGGCCGGTTCGTCAAAAGTGGAAGAAATAACTTCTCCTTTAACCGAGCGGGTCATATCGGTAACTTCTTCGGGACGTTCGTCAATCAATAAAACCATCAGATAGCACTCAGGGTGATTGCTGGCAATGGCGTGAGCAATATTTTGCAGCATAACGGTTTTACCGGTACGCGGCGGCGCAACAATCAACCCGCGCTGCCCTTTGCCCTGAGGGGCAATCAGATCAATAACTCTGGTTGTATAATCTTTTTCCCCGCAGATGATGTCAAAATTCAGCTTATTGGTAGGATAAAGGGGGGTCAAATTGTCAAAATTAACTCTCAATTTTGACTTTTCAGGATCGTCGAAGTTGATTTTATTAACTTTGACCAAGGCAAAATAACGTTCATTATCTTTGGGCGCGCGGATTTCGCCTTCAACCGTATCACCGGTGCGCAGGCCGAATTTTTTAACCTGAGCCGGAGAAACATATATGTCGTCGGGGCCGGCAAGGTAATTGGACTGCGCGGAGCGCAAAAAGCCAAATCCGTCCTGAAGGACTTCAATGGTACCTTCGCCGTAAATTGTTTTATCGTCATCCGCCACTTTTTTTAAAATGGCAAACATCAGATCCTGCACCCGCATGGAAGAAGCATCTTCAATGCCGAGTTCTTCCGCCTGGGTCAGAAGCTCCGTAGGAGACTTTTGCTTTAAATCTTTTAAATTCATGGAAATCCTAAATACATGGAAAAGTAAATATGAGGAATTGTCGATTTTTTTATAGTATGTAAATTGAAAACTGTCAATTGATTATTATATGGCACTTTTATGAACAGCCCTGCAGGGCAAATATATATTTTTAAAATGTTTTGGTTGTTTGTTTATCCCTGTGAGCTTTGTGGATTATTTTTTATTCATATTGATTTGCACAAAAGTGGTTCTTGTTTATAAATTTATGCATAAAATTTTAATCTTTTTTTAATATTTAGATTTTTCAAATATGTATTTTCGTAAACTGTTTTTTAAAGCCCTGTGTACAGATTTTTTTATTAACAGGATGTGGAGTGTTTATTTAGCTGTGCGTAAGTTAACAGATTAAATTTTACAATGCGGTGATAAAAAGTTATAACAATGGTATTGCCTTGCAGTTATGCACAAAAGGTTAACAAACTGTTTATAACTCATGTAAAGTTTTGATTAAAGGGCTTTTTATGAAACTTGTCGCTATAACCGGTTCAATAGGCTGCGGTAAAACCACGATTGCTAAAATCGTCAAAGGGCTCGGGTATACCGTTTTTGACGTTGACGGCTGGGTACGCCGGATTTATTTTAACAAATCTTTTTTGAACGTTTTGGAAGATAAATTTCCGGGAACGGTCAGAAACGGCGTTGCCGATAAGAGGGCTTTGCGCAATATCGTGTTTTCAGACCGGAGTAAACTGCGGGTTTTGGAAGGAATGATCCATCCCTTTTTGAAAGATTATCTGAAAAAGGTTATCCGCCGTAACGGACGTTGTGATGATTTGTTTTTTATTGACGTTGCCCTGCTTTTTGAAATGGGATGGGACAAATATTGCGATCTGATTTTGGTTGCGGATGTTGATTATGAAATTCAAAAGCAAAGAGTGATGGACAGAGATAAAGTCAGCGCGGAAGATTTTGATAAGATAAATAATGTGCAGATGAAAAACGAAGATAAGAAAGTTTTGGCAGATGTTGTTGTCAATACGGACAAGTCCCGTAATCTGCTTAAGGCAGAATTGATAAATATTATAAAAGGACTGGAAACCGCTTATGACCAGAGAAATTGTATTTGATACCGAAACGACAGGATTTGATTATGCCAATGGGGAACGATTGGTTGAAATAGGCGCTGTGGAACTGGTTAACCATGTTCCGACGGGTGTTACTTTTCATCAGTATATTAATCCGGAAAAAGAAGTTCCTGAGGAGGTCGTCAAAGTTCACGGTTTGACTTATGAATTTTTGAAGGATTTTCCAACTTTTGACAAGGTGGCTGACGAATGGCTTGATTTTATAGGCGATGCGACACTGGTTGCGCATAATGCTTCTTTTGACATTAACTTTGTCAATTATGAGTTAAAACAGCTCGGAAAACCGGAAATGGAATGGGCCAGGGTGGTTGATACACTTGAAATAGCCCGTTCTTTGTTTCCGGGTACCCGGTGCAGTCTGGATGCGTTATGCAAACGTTTTGAAATAGACAACAGCAGCCGTACATTTCACGGAGCTCTTTTGGATGCTCAGCTGCTGGCGGAAGTTTATCTGGAACTTTTGGGCGGAAAAGAACCCAGTCTTTTGCTGGACGGCAAAGAAAAAAATGTAAAAAACAACGTTGCGCAGACGGAAGATATTGTGCGGAACTTCAAAGAAGCTCGCCTTTTTCCTTTAAGCGAGGAAGATATTAAAAAACATGAGAATTTTTTGTCCGAAAAAATAAAAGGAGCAATTTGGACCAGTTAAATTGCTCCCTTGGGCATTTAGTCGTTCGGAACAATCAGGGTATCGTCTTCTACGTTAACGGAATCGGGTGTTGATGTTTCCGTGATGTTTTCCAGAACAGTTGCCCCGTTGTTGGAAGTCGGCTGGAATTCCGGCTGCGATTGGTTTACGGGTTGCGCTGCCTGAACAGGAGCACTTGGGTTTTGGACTGCGGATGGTGCAGGGGTTGAAACGATGTAACCTTCTTCAATCATCATTATATTTTCGGAACCGGGGTTTCCAACCACGGTACTTTCGTTTTGTGCCAGAGCATCAGTATTTCCGGCACAGACTGCCAATGCGAGGGCGGACAAGAACAGGTTTGATTTTTTCATTTTAACCTCTTTTTTATTGTGAACCTGATCGTTTATATATTTATGTTTTGAGGATATTCAAGAAGGTTTGCTTAATATTTCGTTGACGAATTAAGGGAATTGTTTAATATTGTCCTGATAATAAATAATAATAAAACGGAGTTAAAATTGATTTTCGGTAAAAATTATCTGATATGGGATTTGGACGACACCCTTTATAATAAAACAGAAGAGTTTGCGGATATTTTAGACACGACAATGGCAAAAGCCCTGGTGGAAGATTTAAAGCTTCCTATGGATTTTGAAACAGCTAAGCAAAAAGTTACAGAATCATATAAAATATACCGTGACGGCGGTGAGGTATTTTATCGTGATTATGGGGTTAAACCAAGAGATTTGTTCAAAGCGTATCATTTCAGAAAACCGGTTGAGAAGATTGTTCCATATGATAATCTTCTTGAAAAGATAGAAAAAGTTCCGGCCGAACAATATATTTTTACGGCCAGCGATCGTTATGCTTCGGAAAAAATTTTAAAACATCTGGGAATATATGAGTTTTTTAAAGACCGTTATTATTCGGTAGAAGATTTCGGCGTTTATAAGAAAAACGAAAGTTCAGAAGTTTATAGGCAATATTGTGAAAAAATAGGTGTTGATCCCACGGATTGCGTATTTGTGGACGACAGTTATTCCAATCTGGAATTTGCTAAAGAAATTGGTATGACGACTGTGCGGATTTATTACCGCAACAATTCAGCCAAGGACAAAACCTACATTGATTATGCTTATAAAGGCGTTTTAAGCTTTTTGGATGATGTTATCAAACCTTAAAGTTAACGGCAAAGCTGCTGTTCATACTGGTAATTGTCGGCATTGTCCAGTTTATGCTGTTCTTTCAGCATTTCTTTTTTAAAAAAGTCAATCAAAGGCGACAATCTTACATTATATTCCCTTGTAAGTTCCGCAGAAGCTTTGTCAACCTCGGAGATGTTTGCAACATGAACGGGTTTGACATCTTTAACAATTTTATAAAAAGCATGCTGAAAAAGGGGCAGAAAGTAATCAAGAGCCGTTTTGTTTATTTGCTGGTGAGTCTGTTCGTGACGGATGACAAGTTCCGTTTTGCATTTGTCTTTGCGAATTTCTTTTGAAACGTAAATAACAGGGTCAGAAAAGCCGATGTAAACTTTAATGCGTTCGGGAACAACGCAGATATTGTAGTTGCTGACAAATCTGCCCACTGTATCCGCAGAAATTTCCCATTCAACGTCTACCGTAGCCAAGCCGGAGGCAAAAAGTCCCTTTTCCATAATGCCGTATTGACTGGCAATGGCTGTTATTTCCGAATTGGTCTTACTTAAATCATAGTTGAGAGAACCGTATGAAGAATAAAATTCTATTTCGGGATTAACCGGAAAATCCGAGCAATCGTAAGCAAAGGCCGTTTCGACAAGACAGGAGCAAAATATTAATATAAAAAAAAGTTTTTTCATGTAATCTAGATTAAAGTTAATTTGTTAAATTATGGTTGACGAGGCGTTTTTATGAAAAAATATAAGCTTTTTATCTGGGCCTTGATTCTGATTGGAGCCAGCAGCGCTGTTTTGGCACAGGGGACGTATGTCAGAAAACATTTGGAACCGGACTTTTTTATACCGGAAGATGCCAAGTCCAAACCTGAAAAACTGCCTCCGGTGCGGGTTTCACCGCGATATTATGGCGGTGAAAATTTAACTACAGAAATTATTTCTCAGGAAATTACACCTGATTATCAGCTAAAATATGACGAGTACAGCAAGGACGTCGAACAGCTTAAGAACAGCGGTACAATTCCTGAAAACAAAAAACTTGAAGAAGATTTACAAAAAATGAGTTCCGGCGAACGTTTTAAAGTCGAAAAAAAACCTTATCAAAAAAGTTCCGTACAGGAAGAATTTGACAAGGTTTTGGAGCAAAGTTTGCTGAATAACTAGGATTCTATGGCATAAAGATCTTTAACAATCCATGAATTGTCCTGCATTTTCAGAACGTAAATAATGTTTCCGTTGCACAGGCCGAACCAATTGCCATTGCAGGTGCTCTGCGTATAGACTTCTATGGAGCCGTCATTTAAAGGTTTTATTTTGGTGATTTTATAGGATTGAGAAGTCGGTCTTTGCAGGCTTTCATCTTCCATAAATACAAAAGAAGGCATGGCAGATTTGAGGTTTGCGCATTCTTCAAAATGGGGATTTATTGTGCATTTTACGGTTGCATTAATAGCGCAGACAATCTGACTGTTGTTGTCACATCCGGGCGAGAGCGTATTAATGTCAAATGAGAAAACGGTATCTTTATCGATCGTTTGGGAAGCGTTTGCGGCAATTTCGGCATTGGCTGTCGCCTGATTTTCCTGTTTTTGGGAATCGTTTTTGGAACAAGCATAAACAAATACAGTCAAAAAAAGTAAAGCAAAAAGTTTTTTCATGTGTTTTTCCTAAAATAGCGATTGTTACTTTTTCAATATAGCTTAATTTTTATATTTTTCTATAGATTTTTTCCGGCGACGTAGCCACTGGAGAAAGCCCATTGCAGGTTGAAACCGCCGAGTTCTCCGGTAATATCCAAAACTTCTCCGGTAAAGTAAAGGTTTTTTATTTTTTTGCTTTCCATTGTGCGGGAGGAAACGTCAGCCGTATCTATTCCGCCGGCAGTGACTTCTGCCTGCCTGAATCCTCGGGTGCCGGCAGGGACTATTGTCCAGGCGTTGATTCTTGAGCTGATTTCACGCAGTTTTTTGTCCGGTGTTTCAGCAAGAAACAATGATGGTTCTCCGATTATAAAATTGATGAATTTGTCCGGAAAAAAAGCTTTAAATACAGTGTTTACTTTTTGTTTTGAATTTTGTTTCAAAGATTTCAGATGGGCAAAAACATCTGTTTCGGGAAGAAAGTTTATTTGCAGCGGCATGCCTTTGTTCCAGTAGAGGGAAGCCTGAAGGGCGGCCGGACCCGAAAGTCCGAAATGGGTAAACAACAGGTCTTCTTTTATGCGGCGGGATCCTGTTTTTATTTCTACGGGAAGGGATATTCCCTGCAGATACTTCAGGTGTTTCATGACTGAAGAGTCAAGATTAAAGGGAACCAATGCCGGGCGGCAGGGTATAATACGATGACCAGTTTTTTTGGCTGCGTCATATCCGGCTGAAGAAACGCCGAGGCCGGGGTAAGACAGTCCCCCGCAGGAAATAACCAGAGAAGTACATTCCAGAGAGTTTTTTTCCGTTTTGACAATAAAACCGTTTTTTGTTTGTTCAAACCCTTTAAATACGGTGTTATAAAAAAATTCGGCAGCAGATGTTTCCTGCAGCAGAGCTTTGATTAAAACAGCTGAAGTTTCACTGCAAAAGAAGCGTCCCGGCGTTTTTTGGTAGGTTTTGATACGATGGTTTTGAACAAATTGGAGCATATCCCGGGGAGAAAATTGTTTGAGAGCCGAAATGCAAAAATCAGGGTTGGATGATAGATAATGTTCTTTTGATGCAGCCATATTGGTAAAGTTGCATTTTCCGCCCCCGGAAACAGAAACTTTTTGTAAAGCCTTAGGATTGTGTTCTATAACGGCAATGCTTTTGCCGCGGCGCAGCGCCGTGGCAGCGCACATAAGTCCGGAAGCTCCGGCTCCGATTATGACGGCATCAAAGTGTTTCATGCAGCAAACTATAGCAGCAAAAATAAAAAAAGGAAGAGTTTTTGCTCTTCCTTTTTAACAGACATATTGTCCGAATTAGAAACTGTATCTGAGACCCAGAGAACCTTCGTCAATGTGATCAATACTGCCGAGTTTGTCGGTAAAGGTATAACGATACAAAGCTCTGACAGCCAGATTATCGGTGAAGGAGTACTGAACACCGGCACCCAGACGATATCCCAAACCGTTTTCGGTTTCTCTTTGAGCACCGTCTTCTTTGTATTTGATGTCGATATCAGCAATACCGGCCGTGCCGACGAGAGCGAAAACCTGATCGCAGCCCAGAGGCAGGTAGCCATAAAGATCAAGACCATAAGATCTCATAGAAAATTCATCTGTTCCGGCTCCGGTGTTAACACGATCGGAATCTGTAAACTGGTAAAAAACTTCAGTACCGAAGTATTTGTTGTAATCCGTACCAACGGAAACTTTGCCACCGGCATTAAACGTGGCAGCACGAGCATCGGTATAAGTATAGTCTGCAGCGACATAAGGTCTGAATTCTGCAGCGCTGGCGCTGGCCGTAAAAGCCAAAGCAGACGCGGCGGCCATCAAGGCAATAGTTCTTCTCATGTATGTTATCCCTTTATATATAAAGTTTAAGTCAAGAATATCCGCAATATCGGAATTCGTTACGCCTAATACTATAGTCGATAAATTTTTAAAGTGAAGTAAATTAATATTACAAAATGATTGTTTAGTGAAATTTTTAGTGATATTCTGTAAACAGTTAAGGAGTTTTATAATGTCGGCAATTGATCAAAAAGGTACGACGATGTTGGAGACCATGGCGGTCTTGTCTGTGATTACGGTGTTTACAATAGCCGCAATCAGCCTGGTCGGAAGTATGTTTGACATGTTTAAACAAAACATGGTTGTTAATGAAATAAAGGAAATTCAAAAAACAATTACCGGACGGTTTCAGTTGGAAGGATCTTATGCTGATTTGTTCAAAATGAGCGTTGAAGATTTGAAAAAGGAAAAACTGCTGCCGAGCCAGATGTTTGTCAATGACGGAATTTATCACCGTTTGGGCGGAGAGGTGACCATATCGAAACCGGATGCCGGAGAAGGTTATTATAACGTTACTTTTAATGATTTGAACAACAGGGCCTGCCTTAATCTGGCTCAGGTGGAATGGGTGGTCAATCAAGGGTCTGATCTGATGGAACTTAAAATAAATAAAGATGTTTACAAAATACCGGTTTCCAAAAATAACATAGAACCGGGAGACGCCAATGCTTTGCCCATGACGCTTAACAAAGCGGCCAAAAGTTGCGGTGATGATGATAACACGATAACATGGACATTTCAGTAGGCGGAGCCATGATAAAAGTCAGCGACATTAATAAGACAAATGAACTTAATCAAAGCAAAAACACAAAAAAGATCGGCAGCGGCGAAAGTTTTTCCGCGTATTTGAACGAAACCATGAAAAGTAAAAGCAATCAAGTTGGCGCTTCTTCGGGAATTTCCGTCGCAGATGCCATTTTTGCCACGCAAATGGTTGACGGTGAGGAAGAGCGCGAAATCCGCAAAAAACTTTTGAAAAGAGGACAGACGCTGCTTGAGAAGCTGGAAGAAATCAGAGATGCGCTGTTGGTAGGATATATTTCAAAGGATGAACTGATTAATATTTCCCGGATGATAAAAGAAAAACAACAAAATTCGAATGACGAAAGGCTGCAGGAAATTATGGCGGAAATAGAACTCCGGGTAGAGGTTGAGCTTGCTAAGCTCACAATGTGAGTTTTGAGCCGAAAAACAGGGTAATAAATGAAATTTTTGCTTGAAGTTTTCATTTGAATTTTATATTTTCCTTGCTATATGAAAAGTTATTTAACTTAAGGAGTAATATTTATGGAAAACACCATTATCCTTCCGCCTGATTATAAGCCCACGGCAGACGAAGAGTATATGAACGAAATGCAGTTGGAATATTTTCGCCAGAAGCTCCTTAATTGGAAAAAATCTTTAATTGGGCAGTCTAAAGATACTTTGGATGATTTACGTCAGGGCGGTCTTAACCAGCCGGATCAGATTGACCGCGCCTCTTTGGAATCGGATAAAGCCTTGGAACTGAGAACCCGTGACCGTGCCCGTAAGTTGATTTCCAAAATTGATGAAGCCTTAAAACGCATTGAAGACGGCGTTTACGGTTATTGCGAAGAAACAGGCGAGCCAATCGGAATTGAGCGTTTGGAAGTTCGTCCTGTAGCCACTTTGTCTATTGAGGCTCAGGAACGTCATGAAAGAATGGAAAAAACATATGATGACGAAGTGGTTGTAAAACCGACGTTGTAGTTTTTTCTTTATTTGCGAAAAGGCACGTTTTACGTGCCTTTTTAATTAAAAAACCGGGGGATTTTATGAAAAAGGACTTCATTTTGGCTTCGCAGTCTCCGCAACGAAGAAGGTTGTTGATGCAAATAGGTTTTGAACCGGCAAAAATAGAAGCTGCCGATATTGATGAGACACCGCAAAAAGGTGAAAAACCATCAGCTTATGTTAAAAGAATGGCTTGGGAGAAAGCTCTCCATGTTGCGGAAAAATATCCCGGAGAAATTGTTTTGGGCGGAGATGCCGTGATTGTCGTTAATTCAAAAATTATTCAAAAAGCCCATTCGGACGAAGAGCAAGAAAAGGTTATGAAAATGCTTTCCGGAAAAACGCATAAAGTGTTAAGCGCCGTTTGTGTTATTAACCGGGAGGGAAGAAAAGCGTTGCGTCTCAGCACGACAAAAATTCAGATGAAGCATTTGTCGGAAAGGGAGATTAAGGATTATGTGGCAACCAGAGAGTGGGAAGGCTGTGCCGGATATAAAATTGAAGGCTGTCTGGCCGGGTTGGTTCGCAAAATATCCGGATCTTATTCCGGTGTAGTCGGGCTTCCTTTGTATGAAGCCAGAAATATGTTGATTTCGGCAGGAGTTAAATAAAATGGTTGATACAATCGTTTATGAAAAGAAAAACAATCTGTTGAGGCTGGCGGAGCTGGAAGATGGCCGGCTTTCGGAAATAGAGATTATTGATTTGAATAAAGCTGCGGAAGGAACAATTTTTTTGGGGCGAATTACCAAAAAAATCGAGCTGGCCAACGGTAAAACAGGATATTTTGTAAATATCGGCGGCGGTCGGGAGGCTTTTATCAATGCCGAAGAAGGCGATCTGGATGAATTGAAAGCACATGAGGGGCAGGAAACGATCGTTCAGGTTGCTCAGGAAGAAAGAGCCGAGAAAGGCGCGCGGTTGACCAGAGCCATTCAGCTGGCCGGGAAATATCTGGTTTATTGTCCGTACCGGATGAACATAGAAATTTCTTCCAAAATAGAAGACAAATTGAAAGCCGAAGAATACAAAAAGCTGGTTTGGGAAAATACGACCGGGCAGGAAGGCTGGATTATCCGGACATCTGCCGTTAACCAAAACAAAGAAACAATAACCGAAGAAATGGAAAAACTGCGGGAACTGTTTGACGCCGTTCGTGCCAAAGCCCGGAATTCCAAAGCTCCGGAAACACTTTATGCCAGAAATAATGTGTTGGCGGATGCGGTTTTGCATCATGAGGAAACTTTGCGCAAAATCGTTGCCAATGACCATAATCTTGAAGAAATTTTCAGCGGGGATTTTGAGTTTGTTTATGAAGCCGAACCATTTAAATCTTATGGTTTGGAGGAAGCTTTAAGCGAAGCTTTGCAAAGAGACGTCCGTTTGAAGAGCGGTGGCCGGATAACAATAGAAGAAACCAGAGCATGTGTTGCTATTGATGTTGACAGTGGTTCGGATACAAGCGCATCCGGAAGCCTGGGACATTTGAATATGGAAGCAGCAGAAGAAATTGTCCGACAGATACGGCTGCGTAATCTTTCGGGAAAGATTGTCATTGATTTTGCCGGGCATTCTGAATACCGTTTTTTGAAAAATGTTATTGAGTATTTGGAAAGTGAACTGAAAAAAGATTACATTCGGACAACCGTTTTCGGGCTCAGCAGAGCTGGAAACGTAGAAATTGTGCGCTCCCGGAGGCGTCCGAGTCTGCGAGATACGTTGACGGAAGAATGTTCCAACTGCTGCGGGACGGGAAGGGTCGAAAAATGAAGTGTCCGATTTGCAAAAAGGAAATAACCGATGTTAAATACCGGCCGTTTTGCAGCAAACGCTGCGCCGATATTGATTTAGGCAACTGGTTTAACGAAAAATACCGTTTTGAAGCGACAGAGATTGACGAGCAGGATATTGAAGAGCTTGAAAAAACTCAAAATACTGATGAACAGCTTTAATTTTTAATTATGACTGTTCCTGCTCGGAATCTTCGTTTTCTTCGTCAAATTCGCTGTCGTCAAAGTCTTCATTGGGATCGTAATCAATGCCTAGTTTGGCCAGCATATCATCGTTAATATCTTCGCGCTGGGCGACAATCCAGTCAGGAACGTTCGGAGCCGGTGGAAGGTTGCGCAGCGCCTTCATTTTTTTATCCATATACCAGCGGGGAGAATCGGCCATAATCGGGCGGTCGATATAACTTTGCATGAGAACAACCTGTTTGAGCATAGGCAGACTCAGCAGCTGAGTAGTTGAGATTACGGAAACGCCTTGCAGCTGGTAGCTGACATTTTTAGCAAAAGGATTGGTTCCTTTGCTGAAACCGCCTTCATTTTTGGAAAAAGAAGTGGTTTGAACGGTTTTATTGCCAATCATTTTAGAAAAACGCTGAGCTGTTTGTTCGTTGTTTTGGGACAATATGACTTTGCAGGCGGTGGTGGATATAACTGTTTCCAAATCGTCTTTACCGTATTTTCCGGAGATTTGGCCCAAATCTTGACCAATCAGCAAGTACGAAACTTTTTGTCCGCGTCCGACGGCAGGTCCGTCGATGACCGCTTTCAGTTTCGGCATGGTGGGGAACTCGTCAAGAACAAACAGGCAGGAATACGGTCCCATAACTCCGTCTGTGGGATTATTGAATTTCGGCGGGTTGGCAATCAGGTATGAGGACATCAAATCAATAAATGTTCCCGAAATAACGCTCAACGCCCGGGCATCTACCTGATTGACGGAAAGATAAACAGAAATGGGTTTAAACTCTCCGGTGATAGGGTCTTTAAGTCCGCGCAGATCTTTAAAGGAGATGTCGCTGAAGCTGGTGCGGGCAACCACGGCCGAGTTTTTGAAAATACCGATGCCCGAAAAAGCTGTGGAAAGGACGGATCCTCTTTCTTTGTCCGGCATGGAGCTTAATTGGCTTAATTCAACGATACAGCGTTGTGAGTAACCGAATTTACGAGCTTCTTCAATTGCTTCTTCCAACAAGTCACGCATGGGATCCGCCATGGCGGCCATTTGGTCGCCTTCGTCAAGGCGGCGTTTGATGTCTTGTGACTGCTTGATTTGTGCTTCAGTGATCCATTCAAGAATCATGGCAATGCAGGCTTCCCGTCCAATCCAGCGTTCCGGCAACAAGGCCCAAGTGCCGATGGGCAGGTAATTGTCAATGTTAATGGTTCCCTGACGAAGATTTTGCAAGGCTCTGGCTGCCGAAGGATCATTCATTTCCAAGTAGTAGCCTTCAAGCACTTTTTTATCTTCATCGTCCAGTTTTCCTTCATAAACGCGGCCGATAAAATAGTCGTTGGCGCGTGCTTTTTCGCATTTTGAAACAATGAAGTGAATAAAGCCGGTCAAAGCGGCGCGTCCGGTTTTTGACCAGTGCGGATCAGCTCCGCCTTTGGGATCTTCCACCAAAACGTTACACATGGAATCGACATACATGTCACGAGCCGGTCCGGGTGCCGGAATGGCTCCCGGAGACAAAGGATTCCAGCTGGGATAGTAAATTCCTTCCGCCGGGTTGTCTTCCATGCCCCAGTTGATGATGAAAACAGGACCGACTTTGGCCCGGGCTCCAGATGTTTGAAAACACAACTCGGGTTTGGGGTCATTGACAATGATACTCAATTTGGGCGAATGAAAAATGGTGGGTACGACTACTCCCGCGGTTTTACCGGTTCCCGGAGGAGCGCAGCAAAGCGTTGAAAGTGTTTCTTTCAAAAAAAGAAGTTTGCCGTTGAATTTGCCGACAACCTGGCAGAAACCGTCAAAACCCAGCAGTTCCATTTTTTTGATGTCTTTTTCGGTTGCCAGCCGGGCCGAACCGTGAATATTGGATTGAAAACGGTAAGGGTTGGTGATGATTCCGGTAATTACGCAAGCCGGAAAGCTAATAAAAGGCAGAATGGGAACCCACAGGCTGAAAGAAAATTCACCATGGTAGTTGAACAGTTGTTTCATCCAGCTCCAGTAACGGGAATAAAGGTATCCCGGCTGGTTGAAAACCAGCGAAAAGAATTTGGAAACATCGTCGATGCTGTTTTTGGAAATACCTGTTCCGAGCAGGTATCCAAGCGGGATGGAAACCAGAGCCAGAAAGACCGTTAAGACAACGGCGATAATCATCGTCAACACCATCCAGCGGACGGCGTTGTCATATTCTTCCCATTCTTCTCCTCTTTTTCCGAAAGCCATTGTGTCCCCTTCGTTAAGCTATTGTTTTTATCAGTTTTTTCAGTTTATCTAAAGTTGTTTTATCTGCCGGTCCGTCCGCTTCTTCCAGCGTTTTGGCGAACAAGCGCAACTCCTTGGGTGTTCCTCTGTCAATACGAGTGACATTGACTTTGAGTTCATTCCATATTTCAAACATGTCTTCCGCGTTGATGATGTTGCCAATTTGAATGATAACATAGGCTTCAATACTGAAATTTAAATCTGCTTCTGCCAGCTTGTCTTTTAAAATCAAACGGGCAATATCAATTTTTCGGACCGGGGAAATACGGTGCGAACTTTCGGAAAACCACAAAGGTTCTTCATCGTTGAAGCGTTCTTCGTCGGCCAGCCAGTCTCCGGGTTCTTTATCGTTCAGGCACAGGCAGATTTGTCCGGAAGATACGCCGATAAAGTCAATAAGGGTGTTTTTGATGGTAATACCGGTAAGAACCGTATAGCCTTTTTGTTTGAGCAGTTCAAGGGTTGAATTGGAGCTGCCGCGGGCAGGGGATGTCTGGGGTTTTTGAGCCGGTTTTGTTTTGACCGGAGTTTGTTTTGCTTCTGTTTTGTTTTCTTTAGCCGGAGGTTCGGGTTTCTTTTCTTCAGTTTTTTCTTCAAAAAGATCAAAATCAAAGTCATCGCCTTCACCGTCATCAAACTGAAACAGGGAGTGGTTGAATTCCGCCGGAGCAGCCGGTTTAGGCGCCGCGGGCTTGAGCGTGGATTTGGGGGCCGGCGTGCCGGAGAGAGCAGAGCGGCGATCGGCCGGAAGCGCATAGGAGCTGTCTTCCAGCGGCGGACGAATGCTCTTAGGGCGTATTTCTTTATAGGATTTTTTCTTTTTGACGACTTTAACGCTGGCGCTGGCAGTAATTTTACTGACCTGTTTTTCAAAAATTTTATTAAACAATTTGAGCGGAAAAAACATCAAACGTCCGAAAACAACTCCCCATTTTATCATGCTGAGAGCTGCCAGGCCGGAAAGCCATAACGGGATAAACGCCAGAATAATCAGGATAAACGCCCATTCCTTGGGGGTGTCAATTATCCAGCCGTTGAGCCATAAATTCCAGGCATAGTTCCAATGAGAAGGCTTGATGATGTCAAAGTGCCAATTGGTAAGCATAATAACGCGAATACCTTCCAGAAACAAAATGCTCCAGAAGATACCGACGAAAAGGATGCGTACCAATATCAGCAGGGGTTTCAAATAAATAACTCCCTAAGTTTGCCAATTTGACGGTATTTTACCATACAATAGGTTAACAACTGTTTATTTCCCTTTTTTTATTTCCGTTTCGATTTTTTGAAGAATCCGACTGCGGATGGTATTGCCTTCTTTGGCTTTTTCCGGTTTGATGGATTCGATTTTATCTTTTATTTCTTCAATCATTTTTTGGCTTGATTTTAAATTCTTAAGGACAATGCGCGATGAATCATGGCCGTATTTGCTGATAATGCGGCGGTTGTACGCATTGAGCGGAAACAGCAGAATATCCGCGTAATTAACCCGGCAGAGCCATCGCCAGCCCCAAATCCACAAAAAAGGCATTGCCAAAAGCATTGCCAAAAAAGCGTAGTCAGGCGCGGTTTTGATAATGCCGCCGTTGTTCCAAAAATAAGAAAGAGTTTCCCAACTGCGGGCAGAGAAAAAACTGAAATTCCACAGTTTATACATCAGCAGATTGGCGAGGGTTATGAAAAAATAACTCCATAAAACGCCAATCAGCATAAAGCGAATAAAATGAAAAAATTTTTTTATCATCAATAATCTCGTCCCCTGGTTGGCGTGGGAGTGATTTTTTCCTTGCCGCTGCTTTCTGTTGTCTTTTCATTGATTTTTGGCTTCTTTATTCGATTTTTAGTGTCTTCCACATTTTGCCGACGATCGTCATTTTGTTTTTGTCGTTCTTCTTCAGCGGCAATGCGGGCATTGACGGCTTCCAGTTGTTGGTTGCCGGCTTGTTCGGATTGTATGTAGGCCACAGCGACTCCTTTCATGTCTTCCGCGGACAATTTTTGATATTTCTTTTCCGGGTTTTCCAAAGTTTTCTGCAAAACGGAAAGCGGCTTGTTTTCGCCGAGTTTACCGCGTTCGGCATATTGGCCTTTTTCAATATTATCGCGAGCGGTTTTGTAAGCGTCAACACTGGTTTGGGTCAAATCTTCAAGGTTTTTAAAATTGCTGCCGCCATGCATGATTTTTATGGCTTCAAGATAAAACGTTTTTGCAGCCTCGGTTTGTTTACGGTTTAAAAATTCCTTTTGAAGGTCGGTATTGGCAAAAGCGTCGGGATTTTTGATTTTTTCCTGCAACATGGCTGCGGCGGCATAATTAGCCGTGAATGTTTGGGCAGAAGTTGCCAATGCGGCGTGTCGTTCGGTTACGGCAGCAATGGAATCTAAAAAATTCTTTTTTTCTGCTTCAATTTTTTTGGGGTCGGTAATACCGTCTTTTTTTATCTTGTTTGTGAAAAAGTCGGCTCTTTCCCGAGCTTGTTTGACTAAAGGATGGTCGGGCGACATGCCTTTTTGAGCCAGCAGGTCGCTAAAACTTTTTTCATCCATTTCCAAATTGGCTTTAAGAAGATGGAAAAAAGCATTTCCTTCCACGGTTCCAGGTGCCGGTTTGGCCGTTTCGGCATTGTGAAATGCAAAAATTTGATTGGCAAAAGCTTTGGTTTTGTCCGTTTCCGGCAGAGGCGTGTTGTCAAGGGAGGTTTTTCTTTGCTGATCAAGGGTATCGGCGGCTTTGGATGCTTTTTCACGGGCTTTTTTAGCATCTTCTTTTTCTTTGGCTTCTTTGCCGTCGAGCATTTTATGCCAGGCCCAGGAGCCAAATTCGTAAGCGCCGACGCCGATCCACTTGGCGGTTTTGTTTCCGGCCCAGGCCGCAGAGGCCAAAACGACGTCTTTCATCAAAAATTCAATAAAATCGCCTTGTTGGATGTCAAACTTATCTTCTTCCGGTTTGGCAAAATCGGGATCATCTGTGCGACCCCTAAATCTAAAGGTATTGGCGTCGTTGTTTGTAGAATCTTGTTTAGTTTCTTTGGCTTTTTTGAGGGCATCGCTTTCTCCAGCCGTCAAGCTGCCGTCCGTGGCCAGAATTTTATCTATTTCATCAACATCCATCTTTTCGATTTCATCATCTTTAAATCGGCTTTCGGGTTGGGCGGCAAGGTTTTGATTGACGGTGGTTTGCTGCGGCGTTTCCTGGTTGACGACGGTTTCTCTGACGGAGGACGTTTCTCCGCCGCTGCTGTCGGCAGAACCGGATGACGGTTTGTAGACAAAGGAAGCATTTGATTTTATGGCGTTAGCTGCATTGGCGGTGTTTTCAGCCGCCGCTTTCTGGGTTTTTTGCAGGACAAGGCGGCCGTTGTTGATTCCCCGTGCCGCGCAGGTTCGTAAAGTGTCTGCCGCTGAAGTCGTTTTTGCCATGTTTTTTCTCCCCAATATCCCGTATTTTCCTTATGATAGCACGTGTTTTTGTTTTTGTCTATATTTTTGTACCAACTAAACTTTGAGATTCTTTAAGAATTGTCCGATTTGTTTATTGACACGGATACCGTCCTCCGGTTTAGGTTTTATCATGCCAAAAAAGCGGGGCGGAATCTTGTCTACTTCTATCGGCGCAAAAGTCGCCGGATTGGTTTCAAGTATTTTTTGCGCGCTTTCGGGATCTTTACGGACACTCTTGAAGAAGTTGTTAACCAATCTTTCGGCATCTATCGGGAATTTTTGCCGGCGAATGGCTTCAATAAATTTTTGCATTTTTTCCTTGCGCTCAAGATGTTCTTCATAAAGCTGCTTTTCTATTTTGCGTTTTTCGGCTTTGGCTTTGCGCAGATTGTAGGCGATTTCGCAGCCTTCCACCTCAATAAGGACTTCAACATAGGAAATCAGAGCGAGCTGCAGGTTTTCATCAGTCGTTTTTTCGGCAAAATTCAGCAATTGCTCGTCGGAAGGGTTGTCCGGAAGACTGGATAGGCGCACGGGCTGAGCCAGAATCATTGTTTCCCAGCCGGCAGAGATGTCGTCATTGAGTTTTTTCATACGCGAGGGGCGAAAACGAGGATAAATTTCCTGCGCCGAAAAAGAAAATTCCGGTTCGGATATTTCCGCCTGTTTGGCCATATTCAGAACGGCATTGCGAAAATTGGAATATGCGTCGAAAAGGCGGCGTTCTTCTTCAAAAAGGTTATCGGCAAAATCATCCCGGTAGACTAAATCCGAAAGTTCCGGCTTTTGCTTTTGCTGAAGTTCCTGCGTTTCTTCCGCAGTGTCTTCAACGTCATCCAACTGTTTTGATATAAAATCATCTAAAAGGCGGTCAAATTCGTCGTCATCAAAGGATGACGCTGACGGTGCGTTTGGGTCTGCATTTAACAGCTTGTCGACTTCCTGATGTACCTGATTATCTGCCATGGCGTTTCTCCCGTCTCAGTTTAGTTTGATTGTGGCCAAAGGTGCATTCCGTTCCGTTTCCATCATAAGAATCCGATCGGATTCGCCTCCGTTTTTAATCAGAATGTAAAGAATTCCGTTTTCGATTTTATAGTCGGAAATTATGCTTCCGTGCGGTTGTTTCAGGTTTATGGATTCAGCGGCCGGAAGCGGCGGCCGGCTGATTTTTTTGTAGACAATGCCAAGGGCAGACAAAGCGCCGAAGACCAAAAGGAACGTCAGCAGGCAGACAATGATTTTGATGATTTTGAGTTTGTCCATGTTTTATCTCTCTTGCAAGTTAGTTTTTTGTCTTTATTATAACTTCCGGGTTTGTTTACGGTGAGCATAAAATGCCAGATATTAATATTTATACTACGCCAATAGTTAATAAAGATTATAAAGGGAAGAGAATCGACAAGTTTTTGGCCGAGTGCTTTTCCGATATTTCCCGTTCGCAAATCCAACGGCTGTTAAAGGAAGGAAATGTCAGCTGCGATGATGACATTGTTGTCGACAATTCATTCAAAGTCAGGGAAGGGGACGCCTATCAGCTTACCGTTCCGGAAGCAGCGGAGGCGGAACCGCAGCCTGAGGATATTCCGCTTGATATTGTTTATGAAGATGAAGATGTTATTGTCGTTAACAAACCGGCAGGAATGACCGTGCATCCGGCACCCGGCAGTCCGAACGGAACGCTGGTTAATGCTCTTTTGTATCACTGCAAAGACCTTTCGGGAATCGGCGGCGTGAAGCGCCCGGGCATCGTCCATCGGATTGATAAGGATACTTCAGGTCTTTTGGTGGCGGCCAAAAATGACAATGCGCATAAATTTTTGTGCGAGCAGTTTGCCGAACATTCAATTGAGCGAACTTATTATGCCGTTGTTTTCGGTGTTCCGAATCCTCGACAGGGAAAGATAGACGCCGACATCGGCAGAAGTCCGTATGATCGGAAAAAAATGGCGATTGTTCATAAAAACGGAAAGCATGCGGTTACGCATTATACGACGGTTGAGAGTTTTAAAAATGCAGCGAGTCTGGTTAAATGCAATCTGGAAACGGGAAGAACTCACCAAATCAGGGTCCATATGGCGGGACTCGGCTGCCATTTAATCGGAGACCAGCTGTATGTGAAACCCAGAAAGATTGTTTCAAAAGATATTGATGCGGAATCGAGAGCGTTTTTTAATCATTTTCCGCGTCAGGCGCTGCATGCTCAGAGTCTTGGTTTTGTGCATCCGAGAAGTAAAAAGATGATGGCTTTTTCAAGTGAATTTCCTTCTGATTTCAAAGAGTTGCTTGAAAAATTATGCAACTTATAAACAGTCTGCAATTTTTACTTGATTTTTTAAAACTACAACTATTGTCTAGGTTGCGTTTTTATGTTTTTTATCTAAGCTTTGTTCTTGTCGATTTGGCAAAAGAATGCGGACTTGGACTTTTGGACTACTGGTAAGAATTTAATCAGGAGTAAAAAAGATGGAAAACGTCCCTGCTTTGAACGGAATTGACTTCTCCCCCGAAATCAACATGGTAAGATACCTGCAGAAAATCCGGCAGTATCCGATTTTGTCGCAGGAAGAAGAATATGCGCTGGCTGTCAAATACCAGCAGACAAAAGATCCCGAAATAGCAAAAGTGTTGGTTACATCGCACCTGCGTCTGGTTGTGAAAGTTGTTTCAAAATACAAAGGTTATGGATTATCTTCGGCGGAAATGATTTCTGAAGGAAACATAGGTCTGTTGTATGCAATTGAAAAATTTGAGCCTGAAAAAGGATTTCGTTTTTCAACTTATGCTTTGTGGTGGATTAAGGCTTCTGTTCAGAAATATATTCTGAATTCGTGGTCTTTGGTGAAAATCGGAACAACTGCCGCTCAGAAGAAGCTGTTTTTTAATCTGCGAAAAATCAAAAACAAACTTAATCTTAATGATGACAGAGAGATGTCTCCGAGCGTTTTGGGAAATATTGCTAAATCTCTGGATGTGAGCGTGCAGGAAGTTACCGATATGAATATGCGGCTGAAATCACATGACGGTTCTTTGAATACGGTTATTGATTCGTCATCGGAAAGCGGAACGGAATGGATGGATTTTATTGCCGACAGCAAACCTAATCAGGAAGAACTGCTTTCTTATTCAGAAACAATGAAATATCGTCGCAATTTGTTTAACAAGGCGTTGGTTTTGCTTAACAAGCGGGAAAAAGACATTTTGTTCAAGCGTCGCCTTTATGAAAAGGCCGTTACTTTGGATGATTTGAGTAAAACTTACGGTATTTCCAAAGAAAGAGTTCGTCAGATTGAGCTTAATTCGATCAAGAAAATTAAGAAAGCCGTCGAATCTTACAGTTAATTAAAAAAGCCGCGAAAGCGGCTTTTTTCAGTTTTCCGAGAAAGTTTCCTTTCCCCATTCTTCAGTCAGTTTTTCAAGTTTGCCGTCAATGCTTTTAAGGCGGCGTTGGGTACAGGCTTTTGATATCCATATAAACAAGTTGGGCAGTTCGTAATACAGGATGACACCGAAAGCCGCAAAACCGAGCATAATGATGATGTTAAATATGTTTCCGACAATTGAAAAAGCCTGATTGATGTCAAAATGCGTAAAAATGTTCATCAGACAAATGAAAACGCCGGCAAGGTTAAAACAGCCGACAACGGTCAATTTGCCGGTATTTTTGGAATCGGTCAGAAAGACGGTGATTGTCGGCAGCAAGCCAATCAGAATAATGACGACGGCAGGCAGAGCCATAAACACCACAAAAATGAAACAGATAAATAAAAGAATTTTCTGCACCAGATTGAGTTTAGGTGCCGGTTTGTTTTTAGCGGCGGATTTTTTCGGCGGTTTAATCATTTTATTGCCCAGTAAATTAAGCTGAATATGAAAGAACTCAGCATGGTTAAAACAGACAGTACGGAAGCAAAGCGTAAGGCTAAATCCCGCGCTTCCTCATCAAGTCGGGCATCACCCGAAAGAATGCGATTGCGCTCATTCATGAGCAGATTTATGTTCTTCAGCGCTTCGGAATATTCATTGCGGTCTTTGTTTTTTGCTTCGTCGTTTTCAAGAATTTCATAAATGTCGATAATCTTTCCGTTTTTGGCAATCTTGACCAATTCCTGTTCCAGGTATTTTTGATATTTGAGATTATGATAGCTTTTGATAATCGGTTTAGCGCTGTTTACCAGCCATTGGCAAAGGTTGAACAATTGCACGGGTCCGTGTTTGTTTTGAATATTGGCATACAGGCGTATGATGGCACTTTTCTGCAAATAATCCTGATGGGAGTTGATGTCCGTGATGATGCCGTCAATTTTTTTGCCCATTTTGCAGCGTAGATAGGCAATAATATTGCGATCAAAGGGCTGTACGTCTTTGAATTTAGTATAGTTTGCATCCAGTGCTCGGAGCAGTTTGGCCGGTGAGTTTACAAATTCGTTACCGATGAGTTCGCTGGTGCAGGGCAGGTCGTCGTCAAAGTCATACATAATCCGGTCAATTCCGTAGCCATAGCCGTTACGGGAAATGTAGGCGCGAAACTCACTGCTGTTGGATGGCGCGCGTAAAGACGGCTGTTCCTGGTACCAGTTTTTGACAAGATCGCTTGACAGCAGGGTGTGAAAATCAGAGGTGTTTTTATTGTTTTTGAGATAATAGAAAATCGCTTTCGGCAGACCGCCGGGAAAAAGGTATATTTCACCGCTACGGATGGGCAGAGAACAGTCCAGAAAGATACAAACTTCCGAAACCAGAAGAGCCGTTTCGTCTTTTTCCTGGCTTTGTTTGATCAGTTTTTCGATTTTGGCGTGCAGTTTTTCGTTTTCAAGGCCGTTTTTTACCCATTCGAGCAGTTTGCCGTTTTGAATGACAGCAAGGGCCTCTTTGGGATTTTCCAGCATGGCAATAGCGGCACTTTTTGCCGTATAATATTTTTCGTTGTTGAGCGGCAGTGCCCGCATGGAGCGATCGGAAGCTTCAACATTGAAATTATTGGCTTTTCCTTCGAGGAAATTATATATCTGAAGGTAGCCGCCTCTTTTTTCGACGCTGTCTTCAAGCAAGGATTTTAAAACAACCAGAAATTGAACATTTATTTTCTTGCCGTTGCTCAGAGTTGCAAAAGATGTCTTTTTCAGCTTCTGATGCATCAATTCCGGTGCGGAAACGGATGATGAGAAATCTGTTTGCAAAACCAAGCCCAAAAGGCAGACACCGGCAGCATACATATCGTCCGAATTGCTTCCGTTTCCTCGGGCTTGCGGCAGGCAAAGCAGGCTTTCTATCGTTTCATAGGCATGAGGCTGATAGAGTGCCGGAAAAGATGCGGCACAATCTCCCAAAACCAGTTCATTGCGGGAAGCGTCCTTAAAAAAGATGTTGTCAAGACGGATGGAACGATGGGTAATGTTATAACCGCGCATGGCTTCGGTTGCCGAAATCAGGGACAGAACCAGCGATTTAAATTTTTCGACGTTTTTAACTGCGGAATCGTCCTCTTTAAGAACGGAAGAAACTTTTGGGCCTCCGGGCTTGCGATAAATCAGAGCCATATTGAGAGATTTTTGCGGAATATTTTCAACGACGCCATATTCAACCAGTTTCAAAATATTGGGATGGTCAATGGATTTCAAATAAGGCAAAACGGAAAGGCGGGGCGGAAAATTATTGTCGCAAATCAGCGCAAACAGCTCCTTTTGCGGATTTACCTTGTCTTTAACCTGATAAGCCAGGGCTCCGTTGACATTAAATTCCGGCAGGGGTTGGTCGTAAAAAATCTCATAGCGTTCTTTTGCCAGAAAACTGTTTTCGGCATTGTCTGCGGAAGGCTTTTCCTCTTCTTTTACGGCGCCAATTTCTTCTTCAGCCATGTTGAATTCTTTCTGCTTTTTCATAAATAATGCATATTATATTCGGAGAGTATTAAAAAAATACAAATATTTTAGGCATTGTTTTTTCAAAAAATAGATTCTAGTATAAAAAAAACGATAAATTGGCAGGTTAATGAGACAGCAAAAAAAGATAAACGGACCGGATTGGGAAAATTTTTTGGAGGGAGGCGAAAATGTTCGCCCTGCCGAGAAAAAGGACGCTGATTTTATCAAAGATGCGGAAGTATTGGGAATTGACCTGAACGGTCTTGAAACGCCAGAGAAAAAAGAGATCAAAAGCATGCCGGAAGAAAACCGGAAATCGAAAACCCCCGTTCGGAAAGCATTTTGGGAAGATTTGGATGTCAATTTGGCCGATATTGTCAATTATGTACTTGATTCCTCAGAACGTCCGGTTATCATGGTCAGCGATGATAAGGCCGTTTATTTTAATTATGCAGCCATGCAGCTGCTGGAAATAACAGACAGCAAAGCAATGGTCGGTGAACCTTTTCTGTCTTTTGTAGATAAAAATGACTGGAATCTGATGGCTGAAAATATCGGCGAGATGTTGACCAATGCCAAAAAACTGTCCATAAAGATGCATACGGCCGGCGGAAAAAGCGTTGCGGTGGATTTTCAGGCGATTTATCTTCCGGATTCCACCAGGTTTTCCTTTATTTTAATCGGTGCGCATATTTCAAAAAGCAACAAACCCTTTTTCAACAATCTTTATGATGAATTGACCGGGCTGCCGAATTTCTTTTTGTTTGAAGACCGGGTGCAGATGGCGGTAAATAACGAAAATTATAAAGACAGCCGGCTGCCGAAAGATTTTATTGCCGTTGCCGCCGTTAATATTGAAAATCTGGAAATGTTCCGCAAATTGCATCTGGAAGATTTTGCTATAAAAAAACTGGCCAATACGCTGGTGTTCAGCTTGAAAAAGAATTATACCGTGGCGCGGGGACTGAAATACAGTTTTTGGATTTTGATGCCCGATATTTTGAATTTACATGATCTGGATGTTGAAATGGAAAAGCTGTTGAGCATTTTCAGAGAAGGTGTTACGGATTATTTTACGACACATGAAGTTATCGTGAGTATTGGTGCCAGCGTTTTTCCCAAACCGGCCCGATCTGCCAAAAAACTGGTGGAACAGGCTATTGCCGCCTTGAAAGAGGCACAAAAGACAAAAGGCAGTTCTTTGGAAGTTTTTGATAATGAAAAAGGCTCTTAATTTTAAGAGCCTTTTTGGGGTTAGCGGCGATCGCCCAAAAACTGGAGCAGGTAAATAAACATATTTACAAAATCAAGGTAAAGACTTAATGCTCCGGCAATGGCTTTTTTGGTGAGAATTTCGCTGCTGTCATATTCCGTATACATATTGCGGATACGTTGCGTATCAAAAGCCGTCAGTCCGACGAAAATCAAAACTCCGAGAAAAGATACCGCGTAATAGACGCCAGGACTTTTCAGGAAGATGTTGACGACGGAAGCAATGATTATGCCAATCAGCCCCATGAACAGAAAAGATCCCATACCTGTCAGATCGCGTTTGGTGGTGTATCCGTAAATGCTCATGGCACCGAACATTCCTGCCGTAATCAGAAAAACACGGGCCAGGCTGGCGCCGGTATATCCCAAGACAATGGGTGTCAGGGAAATTCCCATAACGGCAGAATAAGCCCAAAACATAATCTGGACCTGTGAGGCAGTTCCGCGGTTGAGGACCCAGCCGAAAGCAAAAACCATAATCAGAGGAGCGATGAAGGCCAGCCATCCGAATCCGGAAAGACCCGCAACCTGTCCCATTTGATTAATGTTGAAAAAGAGCCGAATAAGAGAAGTGTTTGCAACCAGATAAGCGCTCAGGGCTGTCAAGCAGAGACCGGCAGCCATAAAGTTGTAAACTTTAATCATGTATTGGCGCAGACCTTCGTGAACGCCGGAAACGGCATCGGTTTTGGTAAAAATTTTGTTTTCCATAATTTTTTTTCCTATGTTTCAAGAGTTTTACTCTTATAAATATAGGGTGGCTTTTTTTAAAAATCAATAAGCATCTATAGGTAACGGTAGAGTTCTTTGCCTCTTACCTTGAGCCAGTGCTGTCCTTCTTTGTAATGCGGACAGAGCGAGGAAACGCATTGCCAAAAAGTTTCGGAATGGTCCTGATGTGCAAGATGCGAAACTTCGTGGCAAACGAGGTATTCAATTACTTCGCAGGGAGCAAGTATAATACGCCAGTTGTAATTGATGTTGTTTTTGTTTGAGCAGCTGCCCCAGCGCGATTTAGTATCTTTAATTGTAACTTTGCGAAGTGTGCAACCGATTTTTTGAGCTGCGGCAAGGGAGAGTTTCGTAAGTTTTTCCGCGGCCAATTTTTTGAGAAAATCGCAAACCCGCCGGTGCAGAAATTCAGGTTCTCCGCCGATGATCAGAAATCCGTCTTTGAGCAAAGCTCCGCGTTGTTTTTCATTGTGGAGAATGATGTATTTTTCTCCGAAAATCGAAATTTGTTCGCCATTTGAAAAATGTTTGGCTTTCGGCAGTCGTGCCAACATGTTTTGAATCCAGTCACGGTGACTGTCGACAAAAGCAAAGGCTTTTTTACCGGAGCAATAGCGGGGGACAGTCAGAACGGGAAGATGCGCTTTTTCATCAATACGCAGCGTCAGGCGTTTGGCACGCGGCGATTTGACGATTTTTATGTCAAAGCCGAGTTTGGCCTGAATATCAAAGGTCCGGCCAGTCAACAAGGTAATCTTCATAGTTTTTTACTCCGGTTTCGGAAACGGTTTCCCGGTTTTGCAAAGACATGCCGGCCTCGTGGACGGAAGATGCTTTTCCGCTGACAAGCGGGTGCCAGGAAGGGAGCTCCATGCCGTTGTCCAGCAGCCAATAAGCGCAGGTTTGTGGTAGCCAGCGGGGTTGTTCGCGAACGGCTTCAAGTGTTATGTCACGGCAGTCGGAAACTTTTTCAAAACGGTGTTCATAAATTTTGCACAGGCAGTTGCGGCAGTCCAGAAACCGGCAGACCGTGTTGGTAAATTTTATTTTGCCGCGGATTTCCAATTTATTCAAACAACATTTACCGCAGCCGTCGCACAAAAGTTCCCACTCCTGTTTGCTGAGTTGTTCAAGCTTTTTCTTTTTCCAAAATTCCGGTTCAATATCCCGCAGGTTTTCGTATCGAGCCTGCGGGTCAAAGTCTTCATCAAGCCAGCTTTTATCAACGTTCATTATTTTTCCTCAATGATATGGTCTTCCATATCTTCTTCTTTTACGAATTGTTCGCTGACGACATTATCGCTCACGGCATATTTTTTATCAAGAGGTTTTCCGGTAACAAGCGGATGCCAGTCAGGCAGTTTTCCTGTACGGAAAAGAATGTTGTAGGCGCAGGAATCCGGAATCCAGTCAATCTTATTCAGATTTTGGGCAGTAAGCTTCAGACAGGAAGGAACCAGCATGCAGCGTTCTGCGTAACAGGTGCAGCTTTTGGAAACAGAATCAAAATAACGGCAGACGATGTCGGTATAATAAACTTCGCCGCCGGTTTCATCCTGAAGCTTTATCAGGCAACATTGTCCGCAGCGGCAGCAGATACTTTCCCATTCCTGCGGCGTAAAGTCCCGCAAGGATTTTTGTTCCCAGAAGTTATTTGTCGTCATAGTAGGTAATACGGCCTTGTTTGCTGTATTGATATTTGAGCCACAGCCAGCGGACGGCGGCAACAATCATCAGCGGAACAAACACATAAACAAAGACAACGGCAAAAACCGCGGCGCTGAAAGCTATCACGGTTATCAGAAGGGAAATTCCCAAAGCCGCGGCCAAAACATAGTAAAAAACAGTCAGAAAATTTGCCGGCATATTTAATCTCCTATTCTTTCTGGCAGATATTCTTCTTTGGCCAAGTTGCCAAACTGAGCGTAATCACCGTTCCAGAACAGCTGGACGGTTCCGGTCGGACCATGACGCTGTTTGCCGATGATGACTTCGGCGATGTTGGCAGTGGCGCGTTTGCGCGCTTCCCATTCTTCAATGCGTTTTTGCAGATGCTCCGGCGTTTCCGAAAGTTTCTGCTGTGGTTCTTCGTTTTGCAGGTAATAGTTTTCGCGATAAACAAACATAACGATGTCGGCATCTTGTTCAATGGACCCTGATTCACGCAAGTCCGACATCAGAGGGCGTTTGTCATCGCGCTGCTCAACCCCGCGGTTTAACTGCGAAAGGGCTATTACGGGAAGATTTAGTTCTTTGGCCAATATTTTCAAGCCGCGGGAAATTTCGGAAAGTTCCTGAACGCGGTTGCCTTCGCTTTTTTTGCTGCCGGTGCCGTTAATAAGCTGGATATAGTCTATTACGATAGCTCCGAGCCCCTTGTTACGTTTGAGACGGCGGGCGCGGGTACGGATGGTGTTAATGTTCAACCCGGGAGTATCATCAATATAAAGCGGAATTTTTTCCAATTCGCGAACAGCAGCGGCAATGCGGGTGAATTCGGCGTTATCAAGTTCTCCGGTGCGCATTTTGTGTCCGTTGGTCTGGGTGACTGTTGATAAAATGCGGGTGGCAAGCTGGTCTGCGGACATTTCCAAGGAAAAAAAAGCAACGCCTTTTGATTTTTCATCCAGATCTTTGGCATGGACCATATATTCGGCGACATTATATGCAATGTTTGTGGCCAGAGCTGTTTTACCCATTGCCGGACGGCCGGCAATGATAATAAGGTCGGAATTGTTAAGACCGCCGATTTTGTTGTCAAGAGCATCCAAAGCCGTCGGCAGACCGGAAATTTTACCGTCTTTCTGATAAGCCTGTTCAATATGTCCCAGAGAAGAAAGCAGAGCTTCGGAAAAATTGATAAAACCGCCGTTGACATCGCCCTGGTTGGAAAGTTCAAAAAGGCGCTTTTCCGCTTCTTCGATTTGTTCGGAGGCATCAGAATCGATATCTTCTTTGGAAGCGTTGTTGACAATGTCAAATCCGGTGGCTATCAGTTCGCGCCGTAGGTATTTGTCATAGATAAATTGGGCATAATACTCGGCATTGGTGAGAGGCGTAGCGCTGTCGGCAAGCTTAACCAGATATTTAACGCCGCCGACCTCATCCAGAGAGCCGTCCTGCTCAAAGTAGTTCTTGAGCGTTATGACATCAGCAAGATGTCCGCGAGTAATCAGCCTGGAGATAACTTCAAAAATTTTAGCATGTACGGAATCGGCAAAATGTTGAGGCTTAAGAAATTCGGAAACCTTTTCAAACGCTTTGTTGTTAGCGAGAATTGCGCCCAAAAGCGCCTGTTCGGCTTCAATATTTTGCGGCAGGGTATTTGCCGGATTTAATGCTTCCATTTTTGTTCCTGAAGTTTTCTGAAATTATTTTGAGTTCTTTATAGCTAATAAAAAAAGAAAAGTAAGCCTTTTAATTTTTCAGCCCTGTGGATTGTGGGGATAACGGGGATAAAAAAACTCCGCATAAAAACGGAGTTTTTTTAAGTCCTTTAACCTTGGTTGGTTAATTATTATTATTTGGAAGCTTTTTTCTTGGCAATTGACTTTTTGATTTTTTTTGCTTCGTCAGTCAACTTGCTGTTGGAAGTCGTTTCCAGATAGCTGTCCAGTCCTCCGTTGTGCTCAATGGAACGTAGAGTCTTGGAGCAGACTTTGAGTTTGAAAACTTTGCCCAGGGTATCGCTCAAAAGCGAAACAACCTGAAGGTTCGGCAGAAAACGACGGCGGGTCTTGTTGTTAGCGTGGCTGACATTGTTGCCGCTCATAACGCCAGTGCCGGAAATATCACATTTTTTAGCCATTTTTTTGATTCCTTATAAAAACTAGTTGCCTCTTAATACATATAAATATCTCAAAAGTCAAGGATAAAATGCATCTTGAAAAGCAATTGCCGTTCAAGAGAAGTTTGGAAGGAAAATTTTTGGTCTTGTGTTTTGGAATGTTTTGTTGTAGTAAATAGGAAACTTGATGTACCCGTAGCTCAGTTGGATAGAGTATCGGCCTCCGACGCCGAGGGTCGTGGGTTCGAATCCCTCCGGGTACGCCATAAACAAATGCCACCTCTTGCAGGTGGCATTTGTTTATGTTGGGTATCGGCGGATTTGAGCCCGCGAGGAAGTGGGGTTGACTACCAGCGAGAGGCGGGCGGGAGAACGCCGGTACGCGGAAGCGTATGAGCGCCTGTGCAACTCAAGCTATAGCGCAGAGTAATCCCTCCGGGTACGCCAAATTAAAAATAGCTTCTCACTGTGAAGATGAGGAGTTGTTTTTGTAGCTTTCCGGCAGGGTCGAACCCCTGGTTCGTTCTCAGGCAGCTAAACTCTATTACAACTTGTCCGCTTTTATGAATTGTTCAGGATTGTCGAAAACAATTTAGAAGCCGAAGAAGATGAATCCCCGGTTACACTGCTGATATTATTGTATCCCGCCGCCAACATATTGGCGGCTCCTTCGTCGCTGACCGCTTGGATTTGCGCGGCATAAGCTGCCGATATGACAGTTGTTCCGGCAGCGGAAGTCGAACTCAAAGAAGAATCTGTCGTTGTCGATATTGTTTTGTTCGTTGTATCAGAAGAATCGGCCTGAGTCATGATATAATCGTGTTTATAGTTTGTACCCTGCAAAACCTGCATTGCGTAAGGATAATCTTCCGAATCGTCCGCATTTTCGGTTTTGGCGACTTCTATGTAATAGTCTCCTTTAGATGCTTTATATTCTCCGGAAAGAATCGCGGACATATTTTCATATTCTTCACTGTCTTTGTCCGCGGTGCTGTCGGCAATGAGAATTTGTTTGCCGTTTTTTACCATATATACCTTGAGGCTCATTCCGGGTGCCGTGGTTTCCAGCAGATCCATTTCAGCAAGTTTTTCGCTTTCGGCTTCTTGTTCGGCGGCATATCTTTCCGGGTCAAGCTGTTGTTTGAGTTCTTTGAGGTAAGTTTCATATTCGGACAGGTTAAGAACTTTTTCATCGCTGCCGGAACTGTTACGCAGGCTGATGCTTAAGTTGCCGTTAGACTGCAATTGGATTTTGTAAATATCCCTTTCGTTGTATTTTCCTAGGCTGGCAATGGTTGTAACGCGGGCGTAGTTCAGCCGCGTATATCCCAAGTCCCGAGCGTTGGCGAAGCTTTCATCGACGTTATTGACGTCTGTTACGCTTTTTCCCAGCTGTAGACACCGCTGTCGTCTTTGTTGGTTACGCTTGAAATCGTGCTTGTCATTGTTTTTTCCTCATGTCATAATTCGGATTAAAAAAAGTACAGAAACTTTCTGAAAAGCCCGCTTTTCATGATTCTGATGAAAAAACTATATTGGACTGATTTTACTGGTTTTATTCTAAAGATTTTGAAGTTAAAATTTTATTAAAAATTAAAGGAGGGTTTGAAATGAGGAATATTTTTGCGACAGGGTTGTTTTTACTGTTGGTCGGATGCGGAGAACAAGAACTCACCGGCGCATGGATTCAACCGATACCCGGAATGCCCGGGCAAACACAGGGTTTTTTGCTGGAAAAAGGCGGCCGGGCCGAATCTATAAATATGCATACATTGCTTTATGAAAACTGGAAAAAAAACGGCGATGTCCTGACGCTTGAAGGAAAAAGTATCGGTAATGGGCAGACAATTGAGTTTAGCGAGGAGTATCGGATTGAAAAGGTGACGGCGGAAGAACTGGTTTTAAAAAAAGGAGAAAACAAAAGTATTTTTTTCCGACATCAGGAATATTGACAAAATTTCCGAAATTTATTATAGTGGTTACGTAATACCTTAATATCAAATTATTATGAAAAATCTATTTATTTTGGACTGGGATGCAATGTTAAAGCAGCCGGTTCCGGCAAGTTCTCTTTTTTGGAAAACAGGCGCAAAAGCTTTGCTGAGCCGCCTGGGGCGAAATCTGGATGTTTCCGTCGTTCTTATTTCCGAACGAAGCCAACTGGCTTTGGAATGGGAAATTGATGAGAGTGGTGCGGCTCAGCTCTGCGAGATTGAAAAAGTTGTCGGGTTGAGCAAGTTTTTGACCGATAGCGAGATGCTGGTAGAAGAGGCACTGTACGGGCATGTAGCGAAAGAGGCAATATTGATTGCCGACCGAAAGTATGCAGAAGCTGTCGAAAAAGCAGGAATAGAATTTCAAGAAGCTTCAGAAGAAACTTTCCGCCGACTTTATGTTGAGTTGGCAAACTTGTGAAGCCGAATACCTGAAAATCCGGGAGAACATGTGTTTCTTCCGGATTTTTGGTTTTAAACGGCCGGAATTAAAGATCAAAGCAATTTTCCTGACGGATACCTTTGGACTGACATTCCATCAGGCGGTCACTGTTGGGCAAATCGTCTTCGTCACCCCAGTTATACATATCTTTTTCAAAGGTTTCTTCATCATCCAGACGGGGAGAGGGTTCAAGAATCTGTTCTTCTTTAAATGTCCGGATATAAAAATCTTTTTCGTCGTCTTCCTGAAAATCCTGATATGAAAAATCCTTTATCCGGGTGTTGCGATCTTCTTTTGAGGGAATCATCTTTTTTCTCCTTGCTGTTATGTTTTTATAGATAAACCGAATTGGAGGCAATTCAATCGTGATATTAAAAATTACCGGATGAATCTTAAGATTCATCCGGTAACTTGGTTTTCAGGCATTTGCGACGAAAAACCACTCTGATACTGTCGTTTGCAATCGAAACTTCAATTTTGCGATTTTTGAAGAAGTTTGAACCGGTTTCTCCCTTGGGTGTAATCCATTGGCGGGAAACGGGATCAAAACGGGCAATTTCGACGGTCATTCCGGCGCGGACTTTTCGGGGGATGTCTTTGACGATAGCTTTTTCCCGGAAATATACCCATTGGCGGATAACAATTTGCGGCGTCAGGGAAATGATGATTTTTTTGCCTGCAAAAATTTCGGTTCTTTGAGAATCCCTGCTTAAAAACAATTTTTTTTGAGCTATGGCCGTTGTACAAGTGAACAGGCACATAATTAAAAGCAAAAAGTTTTTCATGATAATAATATTAGGTTAAAAATAACTTGGTAAGGCAAAGTATATGCTTTTTTTACGGCTTACGCAATGCCTAAAATGGGAAAAACGGACGGATATTCAAAAATATTGAGGCAAATGTTAGCGTTCTGGTAAACTTTTGAATATACAATGATATAAAAAATGAGTTTTGCGGAGAGAACCAATGAACGCTTTAACAATAGTTTTTGCTTCTTTATGTATTTTTGCCATTGCTTACCGTTTTTACGGTTTGTTTGTTGCCAACAAAGTTTTGTGTCTTGACGGTTCGCGGGTAACGCCGGCAGTTCGGTTTGCCGATGGGCATGATTATGTAAAAACCAACAAAAATGTGTTATTCGGACACCATTTTGCGGCGATTGCGGCGGCTGGGCCCCTGGTCGGCCCGGTGTTGGCGGCGCAGTTTGGTTTTTTACCCGGCGCTTTATGGATATTAATTGGCTGCGTGTTGGGCGGTGCCGTTCACGATATGGTGGTTTTGTTTGCGTCTGTTCGGCATAAAGGGGAGAGTCTGGCGGCGATTACGCAACGGGAGATTGGTCCGGTTACCGGCACGGTGGCAGGTTTTGCCGTTTTGTTTATTCTGGTTTTGACTTTGGCCGGATTATCTTTGGCCTGTGTCAGCGCTATGCACAATGCCCCGTGGTCTCTGTTTATTGTGGCAATTACCATGCCGATTGCGGTGGTGATGGGGCTGATTATGAAATATTGCCGAAACGGTGTGATTATTGCCAGCGTATTGGGAATTTTCCTGCTGGGAATCGGAATTGTTTCCGGTCATTCGTTGATGCAGAAAGATGTTTTGGGTTGGATGTTCGACTGGGATAAGAATACGGTTTCCCTGGCGATACCTTTATATGGTTTTGTAGCTTCGGTGCTGCCGGTTTGGTTGCTGCTTGTGCCGAGGGATTATCTATCGACATATCTGAAAATCGGGACGATTTTGATGCTGGCGGCGGGAATCTTTTTTGTACGTCCGGAAATCGTGATGCCGATGCTGACACCGTTTGTCAATGGCGGCGGACCGGTAATTAACGGTCCGGTACTGCCGTTTATTTTCATTACCATTGCCTGTGGAGCAATTTCTGGTTTTCATGCAATTATCGGAACGGGAACAACTCCGAAAATGCTTGGCAATGAAAGGGAAATCCTGTTTGTCGGCTACGGCGCGATGCTGACGGAAGGTTTTGTGGCAATGATGGCGTTGATTGCCGCTTGTACGATGATGCCGGGGGATTATTTTGCCATTAATTCCGCGCATGATACTTATGCCGCGCTGGTGGCCGCTTATCCGGAGTTTGCGGTGACAGACCTGCCTTATTATGAAAGTCATGTCGGAATAGATTTGCACGGACGTACCGGCGGTGCGGTATCTCTGGCGGTCGGAATGGCACATATTTTTAAAAATTTGCCGTTTATGGACAGTTTGGTTGCCTATTGGTATAATTTTGCGGTTATGTTTGAAGCTGTGTTTATTTTGACGGCCATTGACGCCGGAACACGGGTCGGACGGTTCTTTTTACAGGAAATGGCCGGAAAGTTTTTTCCGAAATTTGCCGATAAGGAATGGATGCCGGGAATCGTTATTACCAGTACAGTTTTTACTTTTTTGTGGGGATATCTGGTATATACCGGAAACATCAGCAGCATTTGGCCTTTGTTTGGGTTGAGCAATCAGCTGCTGGCCGCTTGCGCACTGATTGTATGCGCGACAATGCTGTTGCGGCTGGGGCGAGGCAAATATACGCTGGCAGTGTCGTTGCCGGGGTTGTTTATGGTTGCGGTGACTTTTTGGGCCGGTTATCTGCAGGTTTTTGAACAATACATTCCTCAAAAGAGCTATCTGCTGGCATCTCTGGGATTAATTGTGATGATAATGATGGTTTTTGTTTTGTGCGGAGCTTTTGTGAAATGGTATCAATTGATAAAAATAAAAAAATGTGTTAAAGATGAGTATGGCGAACAAGTGAAAGCACTTGTAACCGAGTAAGCCCAACAAAAGAAAGGAGATAAAAATGGCTTGTTCCAATCCTAAATGCAAAAATCCTGACTGTACCTGCGGCGACAACTGCAAATGCGATGAAACGCACCAGTGCGGTGAAAAGAAAAAAGATACGAAAAAATGCGGTTCCGAAAAACCGGCCCGTAAATGCTGCTGCAAGAAAAAAGCTTAAAGTGGGATTTTAAAACCGATACGGATTATTCCGTCGCGGCTTGCGGCAAAAACTCTGCCTTTGTGAATTTCAGCAATGGCTTTGACAATTGCCAGGCCGAGGCCGTGGTTATTACGGCTGTTTGAACGGTCGCGACTGACGCGGTAAAAGCGATCAAACAGTCGCGGTAGACTGTCGGGAGCAATGTCAGTTCCATGATTGATGACGGTTACAACGGCGTAACCGTCTTTTTTTGTGATTTCAACCGTTATAGGGGCGTCCGGCGCACCGTGTTCAACGGCATTGTTCAGCAGATTGGTCAGAGCACGTTTGAATAATGACGGCTCAATGGAAGTTTCGGCATCTCCGATGACTTCCAGCGTATTATTGTTTTCTTCAAAAATAATATTGAGAAAGTCGGCGGTTTTTTTGGCTTCTTCCGCTAGGGAAAGTTTTTGAAGACAGATGTTGATTTCTCCCTGATCGGCATGAGAGAGAAAAAGCATATCGTTAATGATGAAGCGCAAACGCTCCAATTCTTCCAGGTTGGAAGCCAAAATGTCGCAAAGCTCGTCGTTAGTGCGTGGTTTGGACAGAGCCACCTCTGTCTGTCCGATCATATTGCCAAGCGGCGTACGCAGTTCATGGGCAACGTCAGAATTAAAAGATGCCTGGCGGTTATAGGAATCTTCTAATCTTTGTAGAGCGCCGTTGAAGCTTTTAACCAGGCCTTCAAGCTCAAGCGGAAGATCTTGTGCCGGCAGCCGTGCCGAGAGGTTGTCAGGGTTGATTTGCGAAGCGTGATAAGAAAGTTCGTCCACGCGCGCCAGACCGCGTTTGGCAATCAACCAGCCGAGGCTGGACATGGCAATAATGCCAAGAAGCAGAAAAACGACAAAGGCAAAATCAAACCAGAAATCTTCCGCTTCGTAAAACTGAGTGTCTATCGCCAGGGAAATTATCAGTTCCGGACGGTTATTCGCCGCGGGTATTTTTTTTGAAAGAATCCGAAAGTGGTGTCCGTTAATGTTTTTATAGCTGAATCCGTGGTGTTTGGTGATTTTTCTTTTGGAAACGGTAAACGGGGCATCCATTTGAAAAAAAGGGTCTTTGCTGTCTATGCGCAGAAATATTTTGCCGCCGGACTGGTTAACAAGTTCCTGCAGACGGGTTTTTATTTCCGGCCAGCTTTCAGAGGAGCTACGGATTTTGATGATTTGCTCAAAGAGGCTGAAGCGGCTTTGCGTTTCAACAATCTGATATCTTTCAAGTTCGCTCATTTCCATGAAATACAAGGCGGAAACGACAATGGAAAAAATAACGAAAGCCGCTGCGGCGTACATCAGAGCCAAATGTCTGGCAATGGAATTTTGAGAGAATGGCAGATGCATCAGGATCGCAGCTCCAGAACATATCCCATGCCACGGATGGTATGCAGAAGTTTAGGTTCACCGTCTTGGTCGAGTTTGGCGCGCAGACGTTTTATGGTTGCTTCGACGACATTGGTATTGGTGTCAAAACAAATGTCCCAAACCAGTTCGGTAATGACGGTTTTGGAAACGATTTGCGCGCGGCGGCGGGCTAAAACCTCAAGCAGGGCAAATTCTTTGGCCGTGAGGTCGATTCTTCTTTTGCCGCGGGTGACGCGGCGGGCCAGAAGATCAATATGTAAATCGCCAATATAGATATTGGTTTCCTCTTTGGAGCGCCCGCGCTGGGTGATGACCTGCAGCCGCGCCAGCAATTCCAGAAAAGAAAAAGGTTTAATCAGATAATCGTCGGCACCGCAGTTAAAAGCTTCCAAGCGGCTGTTCAGAGCGTCTTTGGCCGTAAGCATGATAACCGGAGTTTTGACCGAGGGGCGCAGAGATTTCAATAAGCTGATACCATCCATGCCGGGCAGCATGATGTCGAGGATAATTACGTCGTAGCCGATGTTGGCGGCAAGATGCAGTCCGTCTATTCCATCGGCGGCCGTGTCTACGACGTAGCCCTGTTCGCTTAAGCCCTGTTTTAAGTATTCCCGGGTTTTCAGTTCGTCTTCAATGACCAATATTTTCATTTTTAAGCCTTTATGCAAGAATGTGTTTATGCTAGCATATTTTTTTTCAGGGTCAACAGAGATAATAATCCACACAGAGTGACAGAATAATGATTTTAAAATGACAAGTTTATCATTTTTTACATAAAATATTGCAGAAGTTTGATTGCTGCTTTAGTTTAAAAGCCGACGAAAGCCCGAGGAATAAGATGAAATCGTACCTGATACGGAGGCTGTTGCCTTTTTTTGTTTTTATGTATGCCGTCGAATTCGGTTTTACCGTTTACATGCTGGCTGCTAATTACGAAAAGGTGGACTGGTCTGCGTGGGAACTTGTCAAGACACTGGCTGTTATGTCTTTGACAACGTTGATTTCGTTTTTATATATGATGATTCCTTATGTTTTGTTCCTGTTGTTTTTGCCGCGCAAAAGGCAGAACGGTCTTTTGGATAAAATCGTTTCGGTGTCGTTTTACGGGATTTTCGTTTATGTTTCACTTTTTGAAGAAGTGGCATCCCTGGTTTTTTGGGATGAATTTTCGGCGGCGTTTAATTTTATCGCCGTAGATTATTTGGTTTATACGCATGAAGTGATAAGTAACATTTGCCAGTCTTATCCGGTTATTCCGATATTGTTGGCGGTGTTGATTGTAGCGATACTGGCAGTCAGCTTTACCTGTAAATATTTATTTACAAATATGGATGCTCCTGTTTTTGTAAAACGTTTTTCTCATGTTGCCGTTTACGGGCTGGTTTGTTTGCTGAGTTATGCTACGGTTGATATTTCTGATCTGGAGATCGGTAAAAACCATTATAACAACGAAATTGCCAAAGAGGGCACGTACAG
Organism: uncultured Alphaproteobacteria bacterium; assembly: GCA_944391425.1. Taxonomy (GTDB): domain Bacteria; phylum Pseudomonadota; class Alphaproteobacteria; order RF32; family CAG-239; genus CAZU01. Next base: position 37,299 of record CALXTO010000010.1, read on the forward strand.
CCTGTTCAGCGCCTTTTTGAAAAACGAGTTGTCTTATGATGGGTTTTACATTACCGGAGATGATGCCGAGAACTTGGAAATTTTGCAAGATAAGCTGGGCGGGAAAAATGTTACTTTCACTTCTCCTCAGAACGGAATACGCCGTTTTATCAGATCCGAAAAACCGGAAAACAGAGCAAATGTCATTATTGTTTTAATGGAAAGCATGAGTTCTCTCTTTTTGAATGAAAATAGAGAATCGTGGATGCGGCTTATTACGCCGAATCTCAGCCGCTTGTCTGAAGAAAGCATCTTTTTCAGCCGGACTTACGCCACGGGAACGCGTTCCGTCCGCGGAATAGAGGCGCTGACCTTGGGAATTCCTCCTTTGCCGGGGATGTCCATCGTGCGGCGGCAAAATAATGAAAATCTGTACAACATTGGTTCTATCTTTAAAGCTAAAGGCTATGAAAATAAGTGGATTTACGGCGGCTACGGCTACTTTGACAATATGAACCATTTTTTTGAAAACAATGGATTTGAGGTTTTGGACCGCAAAAGGTGGGAAAAGGGGGAAGTCAGTTTTGTGAACGCCTGGGGTGCCGCCGACGAAGATACTTTTGCCAAGGTAATCAAAGAGGCGGATAAGTCTTTTGCCGCAGGGAAGCCTTTTTTGACAATGGTGCTGACAATTTCAAACCATCGGCCCTATACTTATCCGGAAGGACGAATCGATTTGAAACCGAAAGTTTCCAAACGAGAAGGGGGCGTTAAATATGCCGACTATGCCTTAGGCAAGTTCCTTGATGACGCGTCCCGAAAACCGTGGTTTGACAACACAGTATTTGTTTTGGTGGCGGATCATACGGCCGGCGCGTCCGGAGATGCGGAAATTAATCTTGAAGAGCATCATATTCCCCTGATGTTTTATGCCCCGAAACTGTTTGAACCGAAAAGAATCGATATGCCGATAAGTCAGTTGGATGTGCTTCCGACGCTGCTGGGTCTGCTTAATTTTGATTATGAGAGCCGTTTTTACGGACAAGATGCTCTGAGCCCGGATTATGAATCACGTTTTTTTGTCAGCAATTATCAAAAGCTGGGATATGTTAAGGATAGTGTGGACGTGATTTTAAAACCGGTCAGGAAATATTCGGTTGAGCCGGAAACGGTAGCTGAAGACATTGTCCGGCGCAATCTGCGAGAAGCTGTCGCGTTTTATCAACAGGCGTCGGACTGGGTGCATAATCTGAAAGAATAGAGGCGCTTTTTATTAAAATTTGCGGGCTGAAAGACCTTTTTGCCAGTTTTTTTCAATCTTTTCAAGCGAAATGCCTTTAGTTTCGGGAACAAAAAAGTAAACAAAGAGCATGGACAGAACGGTTATGCCGGCGAAAATCCAAAAAGTCTGAGCTTTGCCGATGCTGTTTATCATCGGCAGAAAACTCAGGACAACAATAAAATTAAAGCCGAAATTAGCAACCGTTGCGGCGCTCATAGCGAATCCCCTGATTTTAAGCGGCATGATTTCCGAAATCATAATCCAGCCGACGGGTCCCAGACTCATGGCAAAAGACGCGATATATACGACCACGCTGGCAATGGCAATCCATTTGCGGGTGTCGCCCAAAACATCGGCATAAGCAAAAGATGCACCAAGCGTTATCAGGCTGGCAAGCATTCCCCAAAGCCCGATATAAAGCAACGGTTTACGACCCAGGCGATCTGTAAAGGCAATGGCGACGATGGTCATTGCAAAATTGACCAGACCGATGCCGATGGTGGCGTATAAAGCTCCGATTTTGGAGTCAAAACCGGCGATTTGGAAAATTGTCGGGGTGTAGTAAATAATGGTGTTAATTCCGGTACAGATTTGTACAAACATAATTCCGACTCCGACAAAAACCGGCATAAACATCCATTTTTGAAAGGAAAATTCAGAATTTTTCTTAGAGTTTCCGAGCGTATCTTTGATTTCTTTGATATGTGTTTCGGCATCGCATCCCGGTTCTATTTTTTCAAAAATATCCCGGGCTTCTTGTTCGCGTTTTTTGCTGATGAGCCAACGGGGCGTATCGCCCAGAAAACTGATGCCGACCAATAGGATGAGGGCGGGGAGTAATCCGGAACCGAGCATCCACCGCCAATTGTAGTCAGCATTGGCAAAAATGCGGTTGATGAGGTAAGAAAACAGGATTCCCGCAGTAATGGCAAGCTGAAACAACGAAACCAGCATACCGCGGATTTTTTGCGGGGCAATTTCCGAAAGATAAAGCGGAACGGCAAAACTGACCATGCCGACGGCAATACCGATAAGGATGCGCGAAACAATCAACAGCTGAATATTGGGTGCAACAGCGCAAAACAGGGAGCCTGTCGTGAAGATCAGAGCCGTGGCGATAATGACTTTTTTGCGGCCGTAGACGTCTGCCAGAACACCGTTGGAAGCCGCGCCGATAACCGAACCGACAATGGCGGAACTGACCAACCAGCCCTGTTCCAAAGGTGTCATGGTCCATTCGGCGTTAATGAAAAGGAGGGCTCCGGAAATAACGCCCATGTCAAAGCCGGAAAGCAGTCCGCCCAAAGAAGCAACGGCAGCAATAACATAGAGCCAGAAATGGGATTTTTTCGCAAGACAGAACATCGCATCCTCCTTGGTTGTGTGATGAAGTGATATTAATATATATTCCTTAACTCTAAATTAAAGTTTTTCAAAATCCAGGAAAACAGGTCTTCTGCCCTCGGCCAGGGCTTTGCGTTGATATTTGGTTTCAATCCAGTCGGCGGGAGGCCTTTTCCAGTCGTTTCCGCAGGATGCCGTCCAGCGGAAGTCCGAACGAGCGTGCAGCTGTCGCAAAGCCCAGCTTTTGTAAACTTTATGGTCGGTGGCAATGCGCAAAATACCGCCTTTTTTTAAAATCCGTGCAATTTCATGCAGGTTTTGGGGATTGATAAAGCGGCGGTTTTCATGGCGTTTTTTGGGCCAAGGATCCGGGAACAAAACAAAGACCCGGTCAACAAAAGAATCGGGAAGCCGGGCAAAAAGCAGACGAACATCATCGCTGAAAACGCGGATATTGTCTGTCCGGCAGTCCTGAAGCCTGACAGAGCCTTCCGGCAGGTCTTTCTTTTCTTTGATTCCGGTTAACAACGTGAGCAAGTGGGCAATGCCGTTTTTGAAAACTTCGGCGCCGATAAATCCGGTATCCGGGTGTTGCAGCGCTTGTCCGGCTAAATGTTCGCCGTTGCCGAATCCGATTTCAAGAAAAATCCGTTTGACCGGTTTTCCGAACAGAGTTTCTTTTTTAAATACAGTGTTCGGCGTTATTTGGATTTGGGGCAAAAAGGCTTCAAGCAAGCCGCTTTTGGCTTTGCGAATTTTGCGTCCCTGACGGCGACCGTAAAATTTGGGTTGGTTTGAATCAAAAGGCATTTTTCAGTTCCTCGGCTAGACTAAGTTGTTCCCAGGAAAAAGTTCCCGACGGAAGCGGCGTTCTTCCGAAATGTCCGTATGCAGCCGTCGGTTCGTACACAGGGCGGTTGAGTTTTAAATGTTTAATAATGCCGCATGGTGTCAAATCGGCCATTTCCCTCAACAGGCGCAAAATTTTTTGTTCATCGACGACAGCGCTTCCTCTTGTGTTGATGTAGAAAGACAACGGATCGGCAACACCGATGGCATAGGATACTTGCAGCAGGCATTCTTCGGCCAGTCCGGCGGCAACAACGTTTTTGGCAAGGTAACGCATCATATAGGCAGCCGAACGGTCGACTTTAGTCGGATCTTTTCCCGAAAAAGCGCCGCCGCCGTGCGGAGCGTAGCCGCCGTAAGTGTCTACGATGATTTTGCGTCCGGTGAGTCCGGTATCTCCGGCAGGGCCGCCGATGACAAATCTTCCGGTGGGATTGATTAAAATATCTTTATCAGGCGGCATCCAACCGGCCGGGAGGGATTCTTTGATATATTTTTTTATGATTTCCCTAACTTCCGGGAGGGTGAGTCGAGGGTTGTGCTGGGTCGAAACGACTATTTTGGCGATACCGGAGGCTTGTCCGTCCTGATATCGGACGGTAACCTGGCTTTTGGCATCCGGGCCGATACCCGGAATTTTGTTTTGGCGGCGTGCAATACTGATGTTTTCAAGAATTTGATGAGCGAGTTTTATGGCCAGAGGCATATAGCAGCACTCAAATCCTTTTTCGTTTTTGGCGTATCCGAACATAATTCCCTGATCGCCGGCGCCCTTGCGGTCGACTCCACGGGAAATGTCCGCAGATTGGGTGTGCAGGTAATTTTCAACGACTATGGTGCGCCAGTCAAAATCTTGTTGTTCATAACCAATCCGGCGGATCGTCCGGCGAACGGTTTCTTCGATTTCTTCGGCGGACGGAAGCGCGGCAGATTTTGTTTCTCCGGCGATAACGATGCGTCCGGTTGTAGCAAGGGCTTCAACGGCACAGCGGGCCGCGGCGTCGTTGTGCAGATGTAAGTCCAAAATGGCGTCTGATACGGCGTCGCATATTTTATCCGGGTGTCCTTCCGATACGGATTCGCTGGTAAACAAAACAGGCATCGTTTTTCCTTTTGATGTTTTTTTATATAATAAAAAAAAGCCGGTAAAATACCAGCTTTTTTTGGAAGATTATATGTAATATGTTTAATCGTTGTTATTATACGTGCTTTTTGACATGGAAATAACTAAATCAAACAAGTGTTTGGCGGCCGTGCGGTTGGGAATCTTGTAGTAAGCTTTTACCAACTCTATTGTTTCCTGCCGCTGCATGGGATCGTCGTTATATACTTCTTCGTCTTCAGCAAGGAATAACGGTTCGGCATCAGGAATACTAAACATACGGGGGCTCTGGCTGGCAACGGACTTGTCCATATCTTCATAGAAAAAGTTTACGGGAACCTCCAAAACCTTGCCGATGTCCCATAAACGGCTGGCTCCGACACGATTCATTCCACGTTCGTATTTTTGGACCTGCTGGAAAGTCAGGCCGAGCATGGAAGCCAGTTTTTCCTGGCTCAGTCCCAGGAGGGTTCTTCTTAAGCGAATGCGGTTTCCGACATGAACGTCAATCGGATTTGGCTCCCCCTGGGGAGTTCTGCCGCGACTTGATTTTTTAGAAATTTCCTTAGTCATACCTCTTATCTTCCTTTAGTGATGGTGGTAAATTATATATAGGATTTTCGGTGGCTTTCGTCAACAGATTTTTTATATAACATATTATATTATAGGGTTATGATATTCTAATATATGTGTTTATATACGGAATGCAAAGCTTTATTTGCGGGAAGATATGAGAAAAGCCGCTCCTGTCAACAAAAACAGAACCGTTAGGATTGGGAAGTTTCCAAATTCGGCATAAGTTGTTGACAATTGCGACAGGAGCGGAAGGTTGATATCTAATATATCCTTTTGGTTAAGCGGAAGTTGTCCGAGAATGTTGCCGCCCGGAGAAATTAAGGCGCTGATGCCGGTATTGGCAGCCCGGACGATAGCGATTCCCTCTTCAACGGCTCGCAGCCTTGCGGCAACCAGATGTTGGTAAGGACCGGCCGAATCTCCGTACCAGCCGTCATTGGTGAGATTTACAATCCATTGCGGACGTTGCTTTTGATTAACGACTTGGTGGGGGAAAATCGTTTCGTAGCAAATGAGTCCGCCCAGGGAAGGCTGTCCCGGGAGGCTAATTCTTTGCGGCCCGGGACCGGCACGGAAAGTGCCTATGGCGTTGGCAATCGGGCGTATCCATTCGGGAAGCCAGGAGCGGAGCGGGATATATTCGCCAAAAGGAACCAGATGCGATTTATCGTATCGGCCAACCGTTTTGCCTTGAGAATCAATGATTATCATTGAATTATAGGCATTATGTTCCGTATCATTAACAAATTCGTATCTAACCATTCCGGTGATAAGAAATCCTTCAGGGGGAATGGCATAACGCGCCGTTTGCAGATGATACTCGTCAATATCCAGCGGAAAAGGCGAAGCCGTTTCGCCCCAGATAATGAAATCAATATCATCCATTCCGGCTTTTTGAGACATTTTAACATAGGTATTAAAATTTTCCTCCAGGACAGCAGGCTGCCATTTCATAGTCTGCGGAATTGCCGGTTGTACCAGTCGGATGCGCGTGTCGGAAACGGCATCGGAAAAAGAAGCTTGACGTATTGAACCGTAAAGGCCCAAGAAGAAAAGGAGGCAAAGAGGAATGGCGGCAGATATCCGGGCGGAAACTTTGTTAGGATGTTCCAGCCAGAAGACCGGCGCCGCGACGGATAGCAAAACCAACAGGGAGAGAGAATAAGTTCCCCCGACGGCGGCAAACTGGATAAACCTGTTGTCAAATGCCAAAACAGATCCGAGGAGGTTCCAGGGAAAACCCGTAAGAATAAA
>CALXTO010000011.1 GCA_944391425.1 uncultured Alphaproteobacteria bacterium
CTTATCTACACAGACCATATGTCTTACCAACATACCGCCTGCGTATCCTCTCTCTTATTTACTCTCTAACTATAACCGCTGCCGCTTTGAACTTGCTTCTCAACGTCAGCGAGGTGTCTTATATGACACTCGTCATGAGATGTCAATATTTTTTTTCAAAAAAAATTTACAATTTTGTGAAAAAAATTTTAACCGTTTGATAACACGAGATAATAATTTATTTTTTTGCTGTCGTCAACCCTCTTTTTGCCTATAATCTTAAAGCTAACCGAACTATATTCAAACGGATATGCTTCTCAAAAGACAGATTCTCTCCTTGGAAAAATTAAGCTTCCGCACTTTTTTCTTGAAAAGTTCTATTACTTTTGTATTATAAACTCCGTTGTTACAATATATATTAGGAGGTTAAAATAGCTAGAGAGAATACCAATGCGCCAGTACGTGAAGATGACGGGCCGCGCATTAATGAAGACATCAGAGTCAGAGAAGTCCGTCTTATTGACGAAAACGGCGACAATCGTGGAATAGTTTCGATTCGGGAAGCCTTGCAGATTGCGGATGACGCCGGACTTGATTTAATAGAAATTTCCCCTCAGGCTGTTCCTCCCGTGTGCAAAATTCTAGACTACGGCAAATATAAATATGAAATGCAAAAACGTAAAGCCGAAGCCAAGAAAAATCAAAAGGTCATTGAAATCAAAGAATTGAAGCTTCGCCCCATGATTGACAAACATGACTATGAAGTCAAAGTCAAACAGGCCAAAAAATTCCTAAGCGAAGGCAACAAGGTCAAATTTACCATGCGCTACAAAGGGCGTGAATTGAGCGCCAATGATATGGGAAAAGCCGTTCTTGACCGTCTGGTCGATGATCTTGAAGGTCTGATTAAAATCGAATCAGCCCCTAAGCTTGAAGGTAAACAAATGATGATGGTGGTTTCGCCGCTGTAAACACTGCTAAATAAAAAAAAGAACCGTCTGATAATACAGGCGGTTCTTTTTTTATTACTTCTCAAAGATATAAACTTCTCCGGATTCCGCACCGAAAGCTTTTTCCATCTTCCAGCCGTCCTGATAAAGTTCTTGCAAAAGCTCGGCAAATGCATTTTCATTCTGCGGTTCTGCGGTATTTTCAGCTTTACTCTGCCAATACGGCGGCACGGAAACACGAACACTGTCTCTGCCCTTGAAATATAGCGGCCAGTAAAAATTCTTCTCCGTCTCAAAACTCTGGCGTTTGCCGTCGCGGATAACATAAGACAAAATCCCTTTGTTGGTACCGACAATAACGACTTGTTTTACCTTTGGCTTCGGAGCCGGAGCGCTGCTGAAAGAACGACGCATGGTAAACTGAGCTTTCAACGGCTGCGGTTCCCAAACGGCAAGCACCGACATGGTCAGCACGACTGCCAAAAATTTTGCTTTCATAATGATTCAAGGTTAATAATGTTTGTATGATTTATAAGTAACACAAATCTTAATTTTTGTAAACCTGAAATTCTGCACAACTTTTATCTAATGATGGCATTTCCGCATAAAATATTTATATTATATAAAAAAAGAGGAAAACAATGAAAAAAGCAACAGAATTAAACAAACAGGAAGCGGCGGCCGAACTTGAATACCTGGCCGCCGAAATGGCCAAATCGGATATTGCCTATTATCAGAACGACGCCCCCTACCTGAGCGACGCCGAATACGACCGCCTTAAACGCCGCAACCGGGAAATCGAAGAGCTCTTTCCGGATTTGATTCGTCCGGACAGTCCTTCCCGCCGGGTCGGCGCCGCCGTTAAGAACGGATTCTCCAAAGTAAACCACCGCTTTCCGATGCTTTCGCTCGGCGATGTTTTCTCAATTGAAGAGGTTGAAGATTTTATTCTCGGCGTCAAACGCTTTCTCAACACAGCCGAAGATATCGCTTTCATGAGCGAACCGAAAATAGACGGTTTATCTTTCTCCGCCCGCTATGAAAACGGAAGATTCGTTCAGGGAGCCACCCGCGGCGACGGTTCTACCGGCGAAGACATTACCGAAAATCTCAAAACCATCCGCCAGTTGCCGCTTACCCTTAAAAACGCCCCGCAAATTCTTGAGATTCGCGGTGAAGTTTATATGTCTAAAGAAGACTTTTTTACCCTCAACGAAAAATATGCCGTCGAAGGCAAAAAAACCTTTGCCAACCCGCGCAACGCAGCCGCCGGTTCGCTGCGCCAGCTTGATCCCCGAATCACTGCCGAACGCAAACTCAGCCTGTTTGCCTATACTTGGGGCGAAGTTTCCGAGCGTGTCTGGGATTCGCAGGAAGACTTTTTCAAACACCTCAAAGACTGGGGATTCCCGGTTAATCCCAACAACACCCTGTGCCGCAGCATACCCGAAATTGAAAAAAGTTTTGAACGTTTAATGGAAATTCGCGCCTCTCTGCCTTACGACATTGATGGTGTCGTCTATAAAGTCAATTCGATTGCCTTACAGGAGCGGCTCGGCTTTCTGACCCGCACGCCGCGTTGGGCAATCGCCCACAAGTTCCCGGCCGAACAAGCCCTGACGCTTATTAAGGACATTCGCATTCAGGTTGGCCGTACCGGTGCCCTGACGCCGGTAGCAGATTTAGAACCCGTTAATGTCGGTGGCGTCATCGTTTCGCACGCCACGCTCCACAACGAAGACGAAATCAAACGCAAAGACATCCGTATCGGCGACACGGTTATCGTCCAACGCGCCGGCGATGTTATTCCGCAGGTAGTAGAAGTTATCCGGGAAAAACGCCCGGCCGATTCGCAGGAATTTGAATTCCCGCATTTCTGCCCAATCTGCGGCGCTCATGCCATTCGCGAAGAGGACGAAGCCGTCCGCCGCTGCACCGGCGGGCTGACCTGCCCCGCACAGGCAATTGAACGTCTTATCCATTTTGTTTCCCGCGATGCGTTTGACATTGCCGGACTGGGGCAAAAAATCGTTGAAGATTTTTACCGTGAAGGTATCCTTCAAAACCCGGCAGATATTTTCACGCTGGAAAATCGCAATCGCGGCGGCGATGACTTATTTTCCGCCGGACAAGGACTGCACCTGGAACGCAAGGAAGGATGGGGGAAAAAGTCGGTTGAAAACCTCTTTAGTGCCATTAATGCCAAAAGAATCATCAGTCTGCCGCGCTTCATTTACGCCTTGGGGATTCGTCAGGTCGGCTCCGCAACCGCCCTGCTTATTGCTAAAAACTACGGCACTTTTGAACATTTTATGCAAGACATGGTCAATAAGGAGACCGGCAGATTGGTATCCGTTGACGGTATCGGTGCGGCTATGGCGACTGATATGGTGGAATTTTTCCAGGAAGAACACAACATTAAAATCGTCAATGAACTCCTGCAACAAATTACCGTTGAAGAATATGCCGATTCCGTCAACTACGATTCGCCTTTGGCCGGCAAAACCGTTGTCTTTACCGGCACTCTGCAAAAGATGACCCGCTCCGAAGCTAAAGCCAAAGCTCAAAATCTCGGCGCCAAAGTTGCCGGTTCGGTTTCTAAAAATACCGACTATGTTATCCAAGGGGCAGATGCCGGCAGCAAAGCCGCCAAAGCGGACGAACTCGGTATTGAGATTCTAAACGAAGACAAATTTTTGGAACTGATATCATAATAAGAAAGGAATTTCCGATGTGGGCTGTTTTTGCCATTCTTTCGGCGTTTTTTGCTGCGGCAACTTCAATCCTCGCCAAAATAGGCATTGAAAACGTCGATTCTAATCTTGCGACGGCAATTCGCACCGTCGTCATTCTGATTTTAATTTTCGGAATTGTCTGGAGCACCGGAGCTTTTCATCAGCTGCCGCACATCACGGCCAAAAGCTGGTGGTTTTTGATATTTTCAGGTATCGCCACCGGCCTCTCCTGGCTGTTCTACTTCAAAGCCCTGCAAATCGGAGATGCCTCCAAAGTAGTTCCGGTTGACAAATTCAGCGTTGTTATCAGCATGATCATGGCTTTTGTCTTCTTGCATGAAACCATAACACTGAAAGTGATTCTCGGCGGCGTGCTGATTACGCTCGGCACCTTCGTATTGATTCTTTGATGACGCTTTAGGCGCTATTCCAAAAAGAAAAAACTGTAAATCCGTGCTATGGCAATATTAAAATAAACAGTCAACGGCGCTAAAAAAAGAAAAGCAATCGCCAAGTTGCCTCCGGCAATTAAGACAAGTTTATAAATAAGTACCGAGCTTAAATCAATAATAACAGCCATCAGCAAAAACTCCCAATAATTTCCTTTGGTTTTGCTCCAGGCAAACGTCAGCGAACCGCTGCGTCCGATTACCGCAGCCACCCAGGCCAATGCCGGACGATAAAACAAAAACGGCGAAAGAATAATTACAATCAAATTTAAAACGGCGTCGACAATATCACTTTCTTGCATATTACGTTGCAAAAAATAAGCATAGTCATCCATCCATTGTGGCGAAACAGGCAGAAAGAGCGGTGCAAACGGCAACACAATCAGCATGGTAACAATAACCGTGCCCAAAACAACAATTTTAGTTGACGGCACCATCGAATACATAATCGGCCGCAGAAAAAAATAAGGCCGACGCTGAAAATAAAAACGAAAAAAAGCGCTCCACAAAACATAAACCACGACCATCAATGGCAAAAAAAGCACGGTTTTCCAACTGTAAAAAGCAGCCACGGCCAAGGCATAAACAACCAGTGAAAACAAAGCCATCAAAGGGAAATTGTTTTGAAAATAAGCAAAGCTTCCCTTCAGAATTCCGGCTATCGGCATTTTTTTGACACTGATATCAGTCATTGCACTTGTTCCATTCTTATTTTTTCACTACCGGCGTTCGAAACCCCTCAGCCATATTTACTGAATCTGCTTGTCCAAAGGATTAAAGCGCAGGCGCATGGTTTTCCACAAATCATATTTTTCCGCATACTTGTCCGCCAGAAGCGAATAAGGCGCGCAAATGTAAACGGCTCTCTTGGCGCTGTCCGCTACCGAACGGAAGTGGGCATCGCTGTTATAGCGCGCCGTATCCAAAATATCCACGCGGCGCACTGTACCGTCCTGATTCAACTGGGCACGGATTTCCACAATCATATCCTCAATACCCATTGCTCCCGGATCAAGGTTCCAACAAGCGCGTAAACGCCCCGCAATAGCATCGATTTCTGAAATTGACAGTTCGCTGAAATAAGAACCTCCGGTACCGCCTTCAATTCCCATATTGTTGACTTCGGTTCCTTCTTTAATGGTTGCGGTCGTATCCGTAGATCCTTCCGCTTTTTCAAGCGCGTCGACAGATGCCAGCAAACTCTTCAGCGGATTGGCCAACTCCGGTTTCTTGGTGTCTTTTTTAGGTTTGGGAGCTTTTTTAGGCTCTGGCTTTTTGGGCTGTGGTTTGGCCTTGGGCGTTTCCTTCTTTTTAACCTTTGGCGCCGGCTTTTTCGGCTGCGGTGCTACCAGATGATCACGCTTGGGCGGTTCCGGTTTGGCTGCCGGAGGCTCGGGCGCTTTTTGAGGCTCCGGGTCGGCTTTTTGCGGCTCGGGCCTGGATTCTTTTTCAGGTTCTTCCTGAGTATATTTTTCTTCAATTTTGCGTTTAACCTGCGAAGCGGCTTTATCCTCCTTACCCATTTTGGCTTTGGGCGGCAGGTTGGTCATTTCGGAAATTTTAACATTCTGCAAATCGACAATAATCGGCACCTGCCCGATGGTCGGCTTATTCCACCAAAACAAGGGCAAATCAACCATGCACAAAATAAAAACAAGGGCGTGCAACGCAATAGATTTTTTCAGTGCCGTGTTCATTGGTTTTATTTTTTCTTCCGCTGACTCAGGGGTTTGGGTTCGGTTTTAAGTCCGACTTTATCAAAACCGGCTTCTTTAAGAATGGCCATCAGGCCAATAACTCTGCCGTATTCAGCTCCGGTATCACCCGAAATTGTCACGCTGAGCGTTTTATTGGCTTCAACCATGGCTTTCAGCTTGTCAACAACCTCTTCAGCCGGAACTTCCGTTTCGCCGATGTAATAATAACCGTCCTTGTCCACGCTGATGTTAATTGAAGTCTCCTCGCCCTCAAGTGCTTTGCCGCCGACCTTGGGCAAATCCAGCGCAATGCCCGAAGTCATCAACGGCGCCGCCACCATAAACACCACCAGCAAAACCATCATCACGTCCATCAGATTGGTAATGTTTACATCGGCGTTGCGCCGATACCTGACCGACGAGCGGCGCTGATTTTCAACCAGAAAAACCATGACTACTCTCCCGCCATATCGGCTTTGATTGCCGTGTCATCAATCTCACGCGACAAAATACTTGAAAACTCGGCCATAAAATTCTCCAGCCGTTTGGCATAGCGGTCAATGTCCGAAGAAATCTTATTGTAAGCGACCACGGCCGGAATAGCCGCAATCAGGCCGAATGCCGTCGTAAACAAGGCCTCGGCAATACCGGGAGCCATCGCCGCCAGAGAATTGCTCTGAGTTGAAGCAATACCGTTAAAGCTGTTGATAATACCCCATACGGTTCCGAACAGCCCGACCAGCGGCGCCACCGAACCCGTAGATGCCAAAAAGCCCATCCGCGTATCCAGCTCATCCAACTCCTTGTCCATGGAAACCGTCATTGACTTTTCAATACGCTGCTGCAGAGAAACACCGCGCAAACCACGATCCGTTTTGGACTTCAGAATATTGGTGCGTTTCCACTCGCGCATGGCTGCCACAAACATGGCTGCCATCGGATCATTAGGATGGTTGCCGATGGAATCATACAAACGATCCAACGAGCCGCCCGACCAGAATTTTTCCTCAAACTTGGTCGAACGTTGTTTAACCTGACGCAAAGTTCCGAGTTTTTCAAAAATAATTGCCCATGACCAAACCGAAGCGGCAATCAGTCCGATCATAACCACTTTGGTCACCATATCCGATGCCCAAACCAAATCCCACATAGACATTTGAGAAGCCGTAGCGGCAACATCGCCGAGAGTTTCCGTATCCATAATCTTGTCTCACCTTTTTTGTTTCTTAAAAATTTAATCGGAATTTAACACAGAATATTAAAGATTCAATTAATATCTTATTCTTTTTTCACAAAAATCCCCCGTTTTAAACGGGGGAAAACTTCATGCCGACGCGCGACGGCAAATATGCTATGCACTCATCTGCGCAACCCATTCTTTAGGGATTCGGACCGGTCGCCCTTTCTTAAACGACATATAAGCAACTTTAACGTCAAGGCGGACCAAGACCTGATCGCCGCGGGTAATTTCCTGATGCATGGTTGCCGATGCGCCGCCTAACTCGGTTACTCGGCAACTGACAACCAGTTCATCGTCCAAAACGGCCGATGCCAGATAGTCAATATCGCAATGGCGCACCACAAAACCGGTTTTATCTTCTTTGGCCAAATCTTCCTGCTGACGTGCGCCCAAGGCCCGGATAAATTCTGTCCGCGCCCTTTCGGCAAACTTCAGGTAATTGGCATAATAAACAATCCCGCCGGCGTCTGTATCTTCATAATACACACGAACCGGAAACAAAAATTCACTGCCGTTAAACTCTCCTCTGGCCGAGGCAACTGCTTTTATAATCATCTCTACCCCTAATTATCAAGTAAATCCAACTGCGCCGCCGCTTTGTCCTTTTTCAACCGTGGAATACCCAGATACTGACATCCCAAATCCGAGATAACCCGCCCACGCGGCGTCCGCTGCAAAAAGCCCAGCTTAAGCAAAAACGGTTCAATCACTTCTTCAATCGTATCGCGCTCTTCCGACAATGCCGCCGCCAGCGTATCGGCACCGACCGGACCGCCGCCGTAATTTTGCACAATGCAGTTAAGATAACGGCGGTCAAAAGCATCCAACCCGTAATTGTCAACATCAAGACGCTTCAAAGCGCCGTCGGCAATCTTATTGTCAATCTCCTTGGCACCGCAAACCGCGCCGAAATCGCGCACTCGTCGCAATAGACGCCCGGCTACGCGCGGCGTTCCCCGAGAACGTTTGGCAATCTCCAGCGCACCGACTTCGGACAACGGCATATCCAGCAGGCGGGCACCGCGCAACACAATTTTTTCCAACTCCTCCGGCGAATAAAAATCCAGGCGCAGCGGTATGCCGAAACGTTCCCGCAACGGAGTGGAAAGCATACCCGAACGTGTCGTTGCGCCAACCAGCGTAAACGGCTGTAAGTCAATCCGCACCGAACGCGCCGAAGGACCTTCGCCGATAATCAGATCTAATTGAAAATCCTCCATCGCCGAATACAAAACTTCTTCAATTGCCGGATTCAAACGATGAATTTCATCAATAAACAAAACGTCATTACGTTCCAGATTAGTCAAAATAGCCGCCAAGTCTCCCGATTTGGAAATCATCGGCGCCGAAGTCGCCCGAAAACCGACCCCCAGCTCTTTAGCAACGATTGAAGCCAAGGTTGTTTTTCCCAAACCCGGGGGTCCGAACAGCAAAACATGATCCAAAGCCTCGCCGCGCTGTTTGGCCGCTTCAATAAAAATTTTCAGATTTTCGCAAACCGTACGCTGCCCCACAAAATCGCTCAGGCTCGTCGGGCGCAGATTAACCGGCGCATTTGGCCCTTGTTCGTCGTCTTCCTGTTTTTGCGGACTTACAATCCGTTCTTCAATCATTCAGTTAGTCCTTTTTTGCAAATTCTCTCAACGCCAGTTTTATCAACTCGCCCATATCCGCATCCGGCGCCTGCAGTGCTGCCTGGTTAACGGCTTTGTATGCCTCCAGCCGCTGATATCCCAGATTAACCAGCGCCGAGATGGCGTCTTCCATTTTATTGGGATCGCCAGCCTGAGACGCCAAAACATCTTCATAACTGTTGACTTGGTCCTGAGGTGTCATCTCCATATTCATCTCCTTTGCCATGTCGGTAACCGGAATAGTCACGATTTTGTCTTTCAGTTCCGTCACGATACGCGCCGCCAGTTTCGGACCCACTCCGCTGGCGCGGGTAAAAGAGTTTTTGTCCTGTGCCGATACGGCCTGCGCCAGTTGCAGCGGCGTCAACACCGACAGGATTGCCAGACAAACTTTGGCGCCAACGCCTTGAACCTTGGTCAGGGTTGTAAACCACTCTTTTTCCCAGGCGTCATAAAAACCAAACAGCGAAATGCTGTCTTCGCGCACCACCGTTTCAATCAGCAAGGTCGTTTCCGCTCCCGGAACCAGCTTGCCGAGCGTCTTGGCGGAGGCAAACACCAGATACCCCACCCCGTTGACGTCAACGACACAGAAGTCTTCGCCTGTCGAATCTACCACGCCGCGCAGTTTTGCAATCATTTTCACCTCTTTATATAATATCCGGATTTAGATTATACAATTTCCCGCCGGCCTGCAACAGTTTAATTTTACTTATAGAACAAAATAAAAACTTATGCCGCCGGCTTTCTGCATTCAAAATCCCGCAGAAAGGCAATCCAGTCGTCCAACCCCTGTTCTTCAAAAAAGCCAAAGAGAAACGTCGTCATCAGGCGGTGCCGACGCTCTGCTTCAAGGCGCCCCCGTTCCGTCAACATCAGATCTTTTATTTTCAAGAGCTTTTCAAAAAAATGATTAATAAAATTATCTGACCTGCGCCCCGGTTTTTTATACTCCTCCGCACTCAAACCGAGATCCGGCCAAACATTACGATCAAACACCACCGTTTCGCAGCGGGCCAGCGCATAAACCAGCGTTCGAACAATTCCCATGGCGCCGATCGCATCCAGCATGTCGGCATCTGAAACGATTCGCCCCTCCGCCGTAACCGGACGTATACCTTTTAATGCTTTGGAGTATCCCATATGCCGGATAATATCCAGAACTTTTCCCTGCTGCTGCGAATCAACACCTGCCGCCGCCATAACAGCCCGGGCATTGGCCAGACTTTCCGCGCATTCCGCCCCGAATAACTTATAATCGTCAACATCATGCAACAATGCGGCTAAGGCAACAGTCTCCCTGTCGGCATCCTGCCCTTCGCAAAGTTTCAACGCCGTATGATAAACCCGCTCCACATGGTCGCAGCCATGCCCGGTATTATCCTGCCCCAGCAGTTCCTGCACCTTTTGCCTGACCAATTGCGTTTTAGACATTTTCTTTCCTTTACCGCATCTTACGAAACGAATTATGCGTAATCGCGATTGCCAGCGCATCCGAACTATCGTTGTTTTTAGGTTTGCAGCCCGGCAACAAAACCTTGACCATCGTTTCAACCTGTTGTTTTTCCGCTTTGCCGACACCGACAACCGCTTTTTTGATTTTATTCGGTTCATATTCGGTAACCGGAATCCGGTATTGCGCCGGAGTCATCATTACCACGCCGCGCGCCATACCCAGCTTAATTGTTGACACGGCGTTGGAGTTCAAAAAGACCTGTTCAATGGCAGCCTCGTCAGGTTTATAAAGCTCAATTACGCCGCACAGAATCTTGTTAATCAGAGCCAGCCGCTCTGCCATCGGCATCTTGGGATCCGTAGGAATAAAACCGTCCGCCACATAACGCAAACGGTTGTTTTCCACCTCCACAATCCCCCAGCCGGTAGATGACAAGCTGGGATCCAAACCCAAAATACGCACTTTGTTTCTCCCTAAAAAAACCGCCCGGTTGAAACCGGGCGAATTCTTCAAACAAAATCGAAAAACTACTCTTCCGGATTCAGCTTTTGCATAACCTCATCGGCAATATCGGCATTATGATATACCTGTTGTACATCGTCATCATCCTCTAAAGCATCAATAAAATCAAGCAGTTTTTGGGCTGTTTCAACATCATTGACCGGAGTCTGCACTGTCGGTTTCCAATCCAAACGGGAAGCCGACGGCGTTCCGAATACTTTTTCCAGAGCTTCCGTCACCATTCCCAGATCATCGGGAAGAGTTTCTATTTCATGATTGTCGCCGTCCGAAACAACGTCATTGGCACCGGCCTCCAAAGCGGCTTCAAACATTTTGTCGGCATCGGCCGTATTCAGCGGATATTGTATATAGCCGATTCGCTCAAAATTAAACGTTACCGAACCGCTCTCGCCCATAACGCCGCCTCTTTTGCCAAAAATAGTACGGACATTTCCGGCCGTCCGGTTTTTGTTGTCCGTCATGGCTTCCACGATAATGGCAACCTTACCGGGACCAAACCCTTCGTAACGGGCAGAAACATAATCGCTCCCGCCGGCAGTCTGGGTAGCTTTGGCAATAGCGCGTTCAATATTGTCTTTAGGCATGCTCTCGGCACGCGCAGCCTGAATAGCCAGACGCAGGCGCGGATTTTTATCCGGCTCGGGCAAACCGCTCTTTGCCGCAATCGTAATATCACGGGCCAGCTTGGCAAAAACGCGTGCCTTTTTGGCATCCTGAGCCCCTTTGCGATACATAATGTTTTTAAACTGGGAGTGTCCAGACATCACTTTACTCCTTGCTAAAATCTCAATTCGCAGTCCTTATACATCAAACGATATTTAAGCGCAAGATTTTTTTGTCGGGAACAAAGTACGGATAAAATGCGGCCGCCCCAACCGGTTACTTTTCGTCTTTCAAAACCATATACTGGATTTTGTCTTCGTCAGCCTGCAATACTCTGAATCCGACGCCGTTGATATCAATCAGCCCCGGCTTATTGGGAAAGCTGATGTTTTCAAAAGTCCCCTTCTCACCGTCGCTGTCGCTGTAATCAAGGTAAGTAAACCAGATGCGTTCCATCCGCACGCCGTCATACTTAACATCAAAGCCTTTAATCGGTTTGGTTTGTTCGCTGCGCGACGTACTGATGTTTACCATTTTCAAATCTTCCGGATACGGGAAAAACTCGGAATCCAGCAAGATCAAAGTTCCGCCTTTGATCTGCCCCATCTGCCGATAAAACGCTCCTTCATCGTCGATCAAAAACACAAACCCGTCCAGTTCGCTGGGAATCAGCCGATAACGGCTGCCGTTTATCTTAACTTCGCCGACAAGCTTGTACTTTTGATTGGCCGAAAACTTGTGCGGCAGGGAAGAACTGTTCAACGCACCGTTTTTATTGGGTTTGACATAATCTTCCTCATAATAGTCTTTCTGATAAATTTTATTGCTCAGCACCGAATAGCCTTTATATGCCGTCGCCGATTCGTTCAGCTTATAGCTGTTTTCTTCAATAGTTTCCGAACTAACCAGGCGTTCTCCTCCGTCATAAAAAGAAATCCCATACCCGTTCGCAATCGT
Organism: uncultured Alphaproteobacteria bacterium; assembly: GCA_944391425.1. Lineage (GTDB taxonomy): Bacteria > Pseudomonadota > Alphaproteobacteria > RF32 > CAG-239 > CAZU01. The sequence goes on from CALXTO010000011.1 coordinate 12,223, forward strand.
AAAAATATCATTGCGGGCAGGAATAATATCGTAATTTCCGGCATTGATGCATCCCGGCAAAACGGACAGGGCGAACAGCAGGCATATTTTTTTCATGTTTGCGGCCTCTTAGTTTCAATAAAGTAAATTTATTTTAATTATTATACTATAAACTCCGTTTAGTAAATAACGTTTATGCACAAGAGGATAATTTCATGATGAGCAGCTGTTGGCAGGTGACTTTTTTTCCGCAAACGCCTGCTTCCGCCGAATTTGAAAATTTTTTGGAAAACTATTTTGAAGTTACGGCTCAGAATTATGCCGATGACGGTCGTGATGAATATGTCGGCTACCAAAGCGGCACCTTTGACGAAGACAAAATGCGCGCGGCCGCTTCCTCGGCAGGCATCAGTCTCCCTGAATATAAAATCGAACACCTCGAAAGCGCTAATTGGCTCAAAGACTATGTTATCCGTTTTGAACCTTTTGAAACGGAAGATTTTATCATCTACGGCATCCACGAAAAAGAAGCGCCTTCAAGTTCAAAAATCCCTTTGCAGATTTACGCCGCAACGGCTTTCGGTTCAAACCATCAGACAACCCGCGCCTGCCTTGGAGCAATCAGCGACCTGCACCGCCGGGGATTTATGCCGCAAAAAATCCTTGATGTCGGGACCGGCTCCGGCATTTTGTCGCTGGCCAGCGCCAAGCTCTGGCCTCAGAGCCGCGTCATTGCCGTCGACATTGACGAAGAAGCCGTTCTCGTAACCCGCAGCAACGCGCTCACCAACAATGTGCAACAGCTGAATGCCGAACAAAGCGACGGCTACAATGCACCGATCGTAAAAAACAACGCACCTTATGATTTAATTCTGGCAAACATACTCGCTCGCCCTCTGCTCGCCATGTCCCCTGATTTGTCCGCCTCCCTGGTATCCGGCGGATATGCTGTCTTATCCGGCTTTGTCGACGAACAAAGCGATTGGGTTGTTTCCGCCCATCAAAACCTTGGCCTTTGCCTTGAAAAACTGTACGCAATCGACAACTGGCGCGCAGCCCTTATGAAAAAGGTTTAATTCCATGACAATTGAAGAACTTCGCAAAAAACTCATCAAACATAATCTGGACGCATATATCGTCACTCGCAACAATATGTTTCTGGGCCAGGATGTCTTGCCTGAAGAAAACAAAATTCTCGAACTCTGCGGCTTTAGCGGCTCAGCCGGAAATTTGCTCGTTTTCCGCGACAAAGCCTTTCTGTTGGTTGACGGACGTTATGAACTTCAGGCCGCCCGTCAGGTGGATTCTTCCGTCTTCACCGTAGTCTGCACCAACGACAGCATCGGCAGCTGGATTCAAAACAATGTCGAAAACCCCTGCACTTTCGGCTACGACCCTTGGTGTCATTCCGTCAGCGAAGCGGACTACTGGAACAAAGCCCTGAAAAGACACACTTTCCGCGAAGACGAAAATAATTTGCTCGGTCTCCGCATTTCCGAACACCCTTTCAATATTTTTGAACACGATATTGAATATGCGGGCATTTCGGTTGAAGAAAAAATCTCCTACCTGACCGATTTTATGAAAAAAAACAGCCTTGACGCCTTTTTCATCGCCGAATGCGACGCTGTCTCCTGGCTGATGAATCTGCGCTCCGATGCCCTGCCGGATACGCCACTGATACGGGCTTTTGCTTTAGTGGACAAAGAAGGAGACATCAGCTTGTTCACTTCCGACATGCAAAAAACCGAAAACGAACTTGCCCGCTATAAGGGGTTGAATATCGGTCTATCTTTCAGCCACACGCCAAAGAAAATTCATACCATCATGAAGAACCACCGCGTCTGGACAAACAATCTGCCTGACCCGGTCCAAGATTGGAAAGCCGTCAAAAATCCGGTCGAACTTTCCGGTTTTCAAAAATGCCATCTTCGCGACGGCATCGCCGTCGTCCGGTTTCTGCACTGGCTGGAAAACAACTGGCAGCAAACCGATGAACTGGGAGTTGTTCAAAAACTGCACGACTTTCGCGCCGCCGATAAAAATTTTTATTCCAACAGCTTTGAAACAATTGCCGCTTTTGCGGAAAACGGAGCCGTCGTACACTATACGCCTTCGCCGCAAAGCAACAAAAAACTGACTGCCGGATCTGTCCTGCTGTTAGACAGCGGCGCTCAATACTGCGACGGAACAACCGATGTTACGCGCACCATCGCCATCGGAAATGTTCCCCGGGAAATAGCCGAAAGCTTTACGCAGGTGCTCAAAGCGCACATTGCCGCCGCCACGGCTCTGTTTCCCGAAAAAACGCCGGGCTGTGCCCTGGATGCCTTGTCCCGTGCCCAGCTATGGCGATTCGGAAAAGATTACAAACACGGTACCGGACACGGTGTCGGACATTTTCTTAATGTTCATGAAGGACCGCACAGCCTTTCTCCACGCTCCTGCAGTGTCCCGCTGAAAGCCGGAATGGTTACCTCAATAGAACCCGGATACTATCAGGAAAATGCCTATGGCATCCGCATCGAAAACCTTTACCATATCGTGCCTGCGGAAACTTCACCTATGCTGAAATTCGAACCTTTAACCCTTATCCCTATTGATAAAAGGCTCATCAATAAATATCTATTGAACAAACAAGAAATAAACTGGCTTAACGATTACCACAAGCTGGTATTTTCCCGCCTGTCAAAAGAAGCGCCGTCCGAACTTTCAGACTGGCTGCGGGAAGCTTGTTCTCCGCTTTAACTGCAATGCGGCGGATGCTCCGCTTCATTGCCTGAAGAAAAGGAACATCCTAATGAAAAAATATTTTTGGTTTTTGGCGATTCTGTTTTTCATCCCCGCAGCATTCCTCCGCGCCCAGGTTCAAAATACCGACGGTTATATGCCGGATCAAAGCCTGCGCGAATATTTTGCCGCTTCAGACAACAACTATGACAAATCAATCATCTATGTTTTTTTCAACAATCAGCCCTGCTATACCTGCGCAGCTGCCATTGAAATGGTTGAAGATATATACAATAACGCTTTTATCGATCGTTATAATATGTTTTTAATCAATTATGCCGACGATGAAGAAAATGATTTTATCAACACTTATCAGCTGTCCAAACCTCTTGAGGTTGTCCTGGTTCGGATTAATGACGGTGCTTCTTTCGGCTACCAAAAACTTGAAAACCTGGAAAACATGACCTCTGATCCGGTCAGCTTTAAAGACTATTTCATCAACCAGGTTAATAATTTTTTAGGGAATCAATAGGTTAAAAAAACTTCTTGACAAATAAGTTTCACGAATTAAACTAAAAATAGCAAATTTAAATATAAAAAATTTAAAATTGCTACACAACAAACATTTACAAAGGAATAAGATTATGGCTATAGGTACAGTCAAGTGGTATAATACCAGAAAAGGATACGGATTTATTTCTCCTATCGACAAGAGTAAAGACGTTTTTGTCCATGCCTGCCAACTGGAAAAAATAGGTCTGAAGGAACTGAAAGAATTTCAAAAGGTAAGTTTTGAAACTTATAACGACCGAGGACGTATCGCAGCCGGAAACATAAAATTATTATAACATTTCCAAAACTCCCGGAGAAATTTCCCCGGGAGTTTTTTTTCACAGTTCATGCATTTTCCGCGCATTAAAAATCCTGATTCGCTCCAACTGCTGCTTTTTAACATATTTCAAATATGCTTCATAAGAAATCAATGCGATTCCCGACAACAGCAGCGGCAACAAATAATATATAATCCGGTAAGCAATCAGAGCGCCAAATAATGCCGCCTGATTATGCTCTCCCGGAATAATATACATAAACAGCCCTTCAAATACGCCCAAGCCTCCGGGCACCTGGCTGAACACGCCCAAAACCTGGGCAATGATAAACACGCCGATAAAGACGTCAAAAGAAATTTCCATAAACGGTGTCAGCGAAAAATAAAGCACCAGAGAAGCCATCAAAATATCCGCGCCGCCGATAAAAACCTGAGCCAGTGCCATTTTAAAAGAAGGAATGTCAAATTCTATCTCCTTAATAATAATCGGCTTGCGGTAAAACAGGCTTGCGCCGAAATACACCAGCAACCCCAAAGCGGAAACAGCCGTGATAATTTCGGTTGTCAGCTTGGAAACTGATCCTTCGCCGAAAGCATGATTCGGCGTCAGAAAATAACCGACAATAATCAGGAAAAAACAGGCAACCAAGTATGTAAACCCGGAAAACGTGACCATACGCACAATTTCCGCCCCGCGAAACCGCCATCTTGTGTATAACCGGTAACGTATTGTTCCGCCGGAAACGATGGCATGCCCGGCATTGTTGCTGACGGAGAACCCAATAAAACCCGCAAAAATCCATTTCAGCGGCGACAGTTTACGTCCGATATAGCGCAACGCCAAATAATCATAAGAAGACAAGGCGACATATCCGCCGAGTGAAGCGGCGCAGGCCAGCCACAAATTGCGGCCGGGAATACTAAGCAACGCCTCTTTAATATCCGCAAGACTGTACCTGGACAGCTGAACATAAAGCATATAAGCTGCAACAGCAAAAAAGAAAAGCCCGGCCCAAGACACCGCCTTTTTCAAGATTTTTTTGGTTTTAAAAGCCATCAGACACATTCCTTCATCAAAAAAACTTTAACTATTGTTATAATTTTAATACGTCTCACCGTCAACATCAAATATAGTTATTATAATCTGCATTTTTTATTTAAATTCAGAAAATATTGAATTATTCTGTTTCATTATAAACAGGAAAAAAAGATGAAACTGCTGCTGGTTGAAGATGATGAAAAACTGGGAGCTAGGTAAATCAAAAGTGGCATCCACAAAGAGCTTAAATGCAACAATTTCCGGTATACTTCGTTTTTTAAGCTTTTAGATGAAGCATTAATGTTCTCCGTCAACATTTTTCTCTCCGTTCAACATTAAAGATACTTCGTCATAAACCGCCAATCTGAAAACAATCTGAAAAACAAAAGACACAAAAGATATTGACAATATAATTCCCATTCGCTATAAAAACAGCATCGTGCCGACATAGCTCAGTTGGTAGAGCTACTGATTTGTAATCAGTGGGTCGGGAGTTCGAGTCTCTCTGTCGGCACCACTAATATAAAAATACGCCTTTCGGCGTTTTTTATTTAAATATCGGATAAGAAACCCGGGATACCATACTCCTGACAAGGAGAAACAATGAACGCCAGTCTTCACCGCCACCATGACAATACCGAACATATGCTGCGACATATGCCGTCTGAAGCCGCTTTTGACAAAGTTTCCGACACTTTCGCCCTGATCAGCGATCCAACGCGCCTTAAAATTCTTTGGCTGCTCTGCCACTGCGAAGAATGCGTCAACAATATTGCCGTTGCCGTCAACATGAGTTCTCCCGCCGTTTCGCATCATCTTCGGCTGCTCAAACAATCCGGCCTGCTTTCCTGTCGCCGCACCGGCAAGGAAATGTACTATAAACTGGCTGATACGGCCGAAGCTGCCTTGCTCCATAAATCCATCGATGATATTTTCGACATAAAATGTCCCCGCGACTGACACGAGGGGTTGACAAACTTGTTTTAACGGAATATAATTAAACATATATTTAATTGTTTAATGGAGATGTACCGTGAGAAAAACATTTAAAATCGAAAATCTGGATTGTGCCAACTGCGCTGCCGAAATTGAAAACACCATTCGCAAAATAGACGGCGTTGCCGAAGTTTCCGTCAGCTTCATGACTCAGCGTATGATCATTGACGCTGCTGATGAAGAATTTGGCCGTATCATGGACGAAGCCCTGAAAATTATCCGCAAAGTCGAACCCGACTGCGAGGTCAGCGAATGACTAAAGCTCAAAAAAAGCATTTGTGCCAAATTCTTATTTCCGCAGCAATTTTCACGACGGCTCTTTTCATCCCGGCCGCCTCTGCCTGGCGCCTGCCGCTTTTCGTTGCCGCCTACCTCATCTCCGGTCTGCCGATTCTGCGCAAGTCTTTCCGCAATCTGCTAAACGGCCGCATTTTTGATGAAAACCTCCTGATGACGATTGCCACATTGGCCGCATTTGCCATTAAAGAATACCCCGAAGCGGTGGCGGTCATGCTTTTCTTCCAAATCGGAGAGTTTTTTCAAAATTACGCCGTCAATCGTTCCCGCGGTTCTATCGCTAAACTTATGGATCTGAAGCCTGACAGCGCCAACCTCCTCTGCGACGGAAACATCATTGCCGTTTCGCCCGAAAAAGTTGCCCCCGGCGAAATAATTTTAGTCCGCCCCGGCGAAAAAATTCCTCTTGACGGACAAATCATTAAAGGATGCTCTGCTCTGGATACATCGGCCTTAACCGGAGAATCCCTGCCCCGCGACGTTGTTCCCGGTAATGAAGTTTTAAGCGGCTGTATCAATCTCAACGGCGTACTCCAAATCAAAGTCACGAAAGAATTCTCCCGTTCAACGGTTTCCCGTATTTTAGAATTGGTTGAAACCGCTGGAACCCGCAAAGCCGCCGTTGAAAACTTCATCACGCGCTTTGCCCGCTGGTACACGCCCGCCGTTGTCATCATGGCTTTGCTGCTGGCAATCCTGCCGCCGCTTTTGCTTGACGGAGCTTTTCATACCTGGATATACCGCGCCGTCACTTTTTTGGTTATCTCCTGTCCCTGCGCTCTGGTCATCTCCATTCCCCTAAGCTTTTTTGGCGGTATCGGTGCCGCCTCCCGGCAGGGCATTTTGGTCAAAGGAAGCTGCTATCTGGAACTTTTGTCGCAAATCAAATGTCTTGTCATGGATAAAACCGGAACCCTGACCAAAGGTTCGTTTGCCGTCAGCCGGATCATCCCGTCCGGCATCTCCGAACAGGAACTTCTGCAAACGGTAGCCTACGCCGAAGCCTATTCCGGCCATCCGGTCGCCCAAGCCGTCAAAAACGCCTGGCCGCAAAAAATAGACCGCCGCCGCATTTCCGCCCTTAAAGAACTGCCCGGTCTTGGAGTCAGCGCGACAATTGACGGCAGAAGCATTCTCGCCGGCAACCTCCGGCTAATGAAACAAAATGGCGTCATGCCACCGTCCGTGCCGGTTGAAGGAACAGCCGTTCACCTTTCCATAAACGGAACATACGCCGGCTGTATTATTGTTGCCGATACACCTAAAGAAAATGCTGCCGAAGCTTTGCGCCAAATCAAAAAACAAGGAATTGAAAAACTCATCATGCTCACTGGCGACCGGACGGAAATAGCACAAAACGTCGCCGCAGAATTAAATATTGATGAAGTTCGTGCCGAACTTTTACCCCAAGATAAAGTCGGTGCCTTGGAGCAAATCCTCCAAAACTGCGCGGGAAAAACCGCTTTCGTCGGCGACGGTATCAACGACGCGCCCGTTCTCGCCAGAGCCGATCTTGGTATCGCCATGGGTAAGATGGGCAGCGACGCTGCTATTGAGGCAGCCGACATTGTCATTATGAACGATGATCTGTCCAAAATTTCCGCCGCCGTCAAAATCGCCCGCAAGACAATCGACATCGCTCGCCAAAACATTGTCTTTGCCATTGGCGTCAAACTTCTGGTACTCCTGCTGGGCGGTCTTGGATTCGTATCGATCTGGGCAGCTGTTTTCGCCGATGTCGGCGTTTCTGTTATCGCCATTCTCAACGCTCTGCGCGCCTGATTCACTCCTCATCTTCAAAAGCGGGGTTATCTTTATAACATAACATGATATGCTGTCCGTCCAGGTGGCTTAATTGATTATTAACTCTTTGTTTATGTTCCGATAAACTAATATAAATGGGTTTATCGGAGTATAGGTCAATGAAGAAGCTTTTGACGCTGATATTGGGTGTTGTATTGTTTTCAGGTGCGGCATATGCCAAAATATACTGGCTGCCGAACTATCTGCAGGATAACATGGACCGCAGCGCCGGACGAGTGACTGAGGATACGACCAACCGCACGGCAGGCTGTTCCAAAGGCGGCTATTATAATTCTCCTTTAGGCAGCGGCTATAACTGTTCACGGGTTGTTTATGCTCATCAGGCCTGTTATTCCTGCACGCCTAAACCGTGCCCCTCGGGACAAAAAACTCTTGGACGAACGTTTTTGATTGACAACACTTCAACCGAAGTCATCTTTAATGCATGGTCATTGCATAAAAAATATGTACTTCTGCCGGAGACTCTGCACAGGAAACGGCGTGACAACCAGTTGTTTCACGCATCACCTGCCGAAGATTATACAGATAAAAAAAGCCCCTCATACGAGGAGCTTTTTTTACTTATTTATCTTCTTTCAAATCCAGTTTGATATGCAATTCTTCCAACTGCTGCGGCGTTACCGTATTTGGTGCCTGCATCATCAAGTCCTGCGCTTTTCCGTTCATCGGGAACAAAATAACCTCGCGGATATTCGGTTCGTCGGCTAGCAGCATTACCGTGCGGTCAACCCCCGGTGCACAACCCGCGTGCGGAGGCGCTCCGTATTTAAACGCATTAATCATTCCGCCAAACTTATTGTCAACCACACTATGGTCATAACCCGCGATTTCAAAAGCCTTATACATAATTTCCGGTTTATGGTTGCGCACTGCACCCGACGAAAGCTCGATCCCGTTACAAACAATATCATATTGATAAGCCAGAATTTCCAATGGATCCTTATTCAGCAATGCGTCCATTCCGCCCTGCGGCATTGAAAACGGATTGTGAGAAAATTCAACGGCGCCTGTTTCTTCATTTTTCTCAAACATCGGAAAATCAATAATCCAGCAAAAACGAAATGCATCTTTTTCGACAATTCCCAGATCTTCTCCGATTCTCATGCGGGCTCTGCCGGCAAATTTATTAAGTTTATCCTCCTCCCCGGCCATAAAGAACACCGCATCGCCGTCTTTAGCTCCCAGAGTACGTTTAACTTCTTCAAGTTTTTCCGTGCTCAAAAGCTTGGCAATACCTTTGGCCCCTGCCGACGCAAAGGCGATATAAGCCATCCCGCCCATATCGGCTTCTTTGGCATAGGCATCCAACTTGTCAAAAAACGAACGCGGCTTTTCGGCGACCCCTTCGGCAACAATGGCTCGGACTTTCTCGCCAGCAGCGACTTTTCCGTCATAAACGCCGAACCCCGAACTGCCGAACAACCCCGTTGCATCCTGAATAACCAGCGGATTGCGCAAATCCGGTTTGTCGCAGCCATATTTCAGCATCGATTCGCGATAAGGAATCCGGCGGAACGGCGCCTTATCAACTTTTTTGCCGTTGGCAAATTCCGTAAATACGCCTTCCATTACATGTTCTATGACTCCGAACACGTCTTCCTGAGTGGCAAAAGACATTTCCATATCCAGCTGATAAAATTCACCCGGTGAACGGTCTGCTCTCGGATCTTCGTCACGAAAACACGGCGCAATTTGGAAATATTTATCAAACCCCGAAACCATCAGTAACTGTTTAAACTGCTGCGGCGCCTGCGGCAAAGCATAAAACTTTCCGGGATTGATGCGTGACGGCACCAGAAAATCGCGTGCACCCTCGGGAGAAGACGCTGTCAAAATCGGCGTCTGATATTCCGTAAAACCCTGCTCGGTCATCAACCGGCGCATGGCGGCAATAACCTTGGAACGCAAAATCATATTATTATGCAATTTCTCTTTGCGCAAATCCAAAAAACGGTATTTCAGGCGCAGGTCTTCCGGACTGTCATCCTCGCCGAAAACCTGAATCGGCAGAACCTCTGCCGCAGAATAGACTTCAATTTCCTTAACTTTGAGCTCAATATCCCCGGTCGGCATATTTTTATTGACGCTTTCGCGAACCGCAACCGTCCCCGTAAAACCAACCACCGATTCGGGACGCAAAGCCTGGATTTGTTCAAACAAATCCGATGAGCTGTCCACCACACACTGGGTAATACCGTAATGATCGCGCAAATCCACAAAACATAGATTTCCCAAATTGCGCTTGCGGTGAATCCAACCGCTGAGCTTGGCTTCTCTGCCAGCATCGGACGCCCGCAGTTCTCCGCAGGTGTGTGTACGATAAGTTTGCATAATCAACCTCAAAATCTATTAAAAACCTTTCTCACTTTTATTACTAAAAAGCAATAAAAGCAACAGCAAAAAACAACAATCAAAAAAAGAGCCGGCATAAAACCGGCTCCGTTCTTCCTTCATGAATTCCCGCAGACTACAAATTAGCGTATCTGACCTGCTGGAATTCAATGCTTCCTCCCAATGTTTTGGCAAATTTTTCAACGGCTGCCTTCCATCCGGAAACCCCTATAACCTCGCCCCGATATTGGGGATCGCGTTCGGAGTTATAAGCCGTCACATACACAATACCTTCGTGTTCACAAACAAAAACTTTCAGAAAGACGGAATCTTCCCTGTAAATTTTTTTCATCAACCCGACGGCATTTTTCTTCCATTCAGCAATTCCGCCCGGAAGAACATCAAACACCATCACCGCTTGTTCCACGGAATAACTCTGATACTTTGCCTCTTTCAGATGGCAGCTGTCTTCTCCCGTCTCAAAAACATAAGCCGGATACAGGCTGTACATTTCGGCCAGACTGTGAATAAGCTTTACGACCGATTCCGGCTGACTGGTAATTTCAAACAGCAGAATCTTGCTTTCGCCATGCTGGCACAGCTTTATGCCGGCATACCTTTCGCGATCGTACTTTGCAACCATCCTCTGAATAAAATCAGAAGTCTTTGTCTCCACCGATGATGCGTCAATGATCGCATACATCGCCAAATTTTTAGGATTTCCCATAATAATTAATTTAAATTGATAAATACTTGTCCGGTGTATAATCTCAGCAACTGCCCAGCCCACCGGTTGCTCAACAGCCGCTATATTTTTTAATACGACATAATTGTAGTAAATGTGGAAACGGTATATTCCTCTTCCCCTGACAAATCAAGCAAAATTTTCATTTATGCCGAAGTTTTGCGTTTCTCGTTTGGCAGCGGATTAAAAAAATATTAAGTTTATCCGGTTAAAATCGGCGCAGTTAACTGAAACGGGAAAAAAATGACTTTTATTGAAAACAGCTCCGACCTGAAAGCCCTCTGCGACCGTCTGGCATCCCAGCCTTTTGTTACCGTCGATCTCGAATTTCTGCGTGAACGTACCTACTATGCCAAGCTGTGTCTGATTCAAGTCGGTTCTCCGGCTGAATGTGCCGTTATCGACCCTTTGGCGCCGGAACTTGACCTGAAACCTTTTTTCGTATTAATGCAAAATCCGTCCGTAACCAAGGTATTTCATTCCGGACGCCAGGATATTGAAATTATCTATAATCTCAGCGGACAAATTCCCGCGCCGCTGTTTGATACCCAGATTGCCGCCATGGTAGCCGGATTCGGGGAAAGCATCAGCTACGAAAATCTGGTCAAACATCTTCTTGGCATTACTCTGGATAAAAGTTTCCGTCTTTCCGACTGGAGCAAACGCCCGTTAAATGCCCGACAACTGGAATATGCGTTATCTGATGTCACCCATCTGGTGGAAATCTACCGGCGCCTCAAAGACTTGTTGGAAAAAACAGGACGGACACATTGGATTGATGAAGAAATGCAAATTCTGAACCTGCCGTCCACTTATGTTACGGCTCCGCATGACGCCTGGAAAAAAATCCGTCATCATTCGCATAATCCTCGTTTTTTGACTCTGTTACGTGAATTGGCCGCCTGGAGGGAAGAACGCTGCCAACGCCGCGATGTCCCCCGCCAGCGCTATCTGCGCGATGACGTGCTGCTCGCCATTTGTTCCGTCTGCCCGCAAACTAAGGAAGAGCTCTCAGAAGTCCGATCCCTGAACAAAGAAACCGCAGCCGGAAAACTGGGAACCGAAATCGTCGATGTCATGCGCCGTGCCGCCGCCATCCCGCCCGAAGAATACGTCACGCTGTCGGAACTGCAACTGCCGCCGGCTGGAAACCCGGCCTTATTTGAGCTGTTGAAACTGCTGCTCAAAATCATCTGCCAAAAAAACAAGATTGTCGCCCGGTTGGTTGCTTCCGACGAAGAATTGAACAGACTGAGCGCTTTTCAGGACGAAAACTGCCGTTTTTTAAGCGGCTGGCGTTATGAAATATTCGGCGCCCGTGCCTTGGAGCTGAGAAGCGGAAAATTGATTATGGGGTATAATCCCCAACAGCGCTGCGTTGAATTTTTTCCGTCTGACAAAAACTAATCGTACAAATAGCTTCCTTGTAAAATTTCCAAAATCCGCACCACCTTATCGCTGCGAATGGAATAATAAATCGTCTGCGCAGAACGTCTTGTCTTAACCAGATGTTCTGCCCTGAGAATAGCCAAATGCTGTGACAGAGCGGATTGGCTCAGGTCAACTACTTTTTCCAGCTCGCCGACGTTCATCTCACGTTGGGAAAGATTATAAAGGATATCCAGCCGCTTCTCGTTGCCCATGGCCTTAAGCAGCTTTGCACCTTTTTCAATTTCGGATTTATTCATGTCTTTTCTCCCTAAACAAGGCTTTTCATAATTACTAATTTAGCATGAAGCATGGCCGCTAAACAGGTCTAATAGAGCTAATTGCCAGCTATACTTAGGGATTGGAAAGAAAGTTTAATAACCCTGAACAAAGATTGATATTCTTTTTAATATATATTAAAATGCACCCGACTAAAGTTAAGGAGCAATAAAAACATGACCGAAAACAAAATTGAAGAACTCAGCTTTGAAGAGGCTCTTCAACAACTGGAAAACATCGTCCGCGAACTTGAAAGCGGAAGAATAAAACTGGACGACGCCGTCGCTGCCTATGAAAAAGCCGTCACGTTGAAGCAACTGTGCGAAAACAGGCTCAAAGCCGCCCAGCTTAAAATCGAAAAAATAGAAGTTTCTCCCGAAGGAGATGTTTCCGTTTCAGATTTTGCCGAACCGGAGGCCTGAATCATGAAAGATTTTCAAGCGCTCCTTGCCGACTACGTTTCCTGGTTTAACACCCGTTTGGAAAACTTGTTCCCACTGCCTTCCGGAGCCGAAAAACGGGTTGCCGAAGCCATGTATTATTCCGTTTCCAACGGCGGCAAAAGGCTGCGTCCCTTTTTGGTTGCCGAAACCGCAGCGCTTTTCGGCATCAGCCGCGAAACATCCTTTATAACCGCCGCGGCTCTGGAATGTCTGCATTCCTACTCCCTTATTCATGACGATCTCCCGGCCATGGACAATGACGACCTGCGCAGAGGCAAACCGACCTGTCATAAAAAATTTGACGAAGCCACTGCCATCTTAGCCGGAGACGGCTTACTCACCTATGCCTTTGAGCTGCTTTCGTCACCCCGGGCCACCGCTTCACCGGAAATCAGATGCGAGCTTATTTCCCTGCTGGCATCCGCTGCCGGAGCCTTTAACGGCATGGTTGCCGGACAGATGCTGGACCTCTGCAGCGAAAAACATGCTGCCGGCACCGGTTCCGAAGAAACAATAAAACATATTGAAGAAATGAAAACCGGACGCCTGCTCCGCTTCGCCTGCGAAGCCGGCGCCATCCTCGGTAAAGCTTCTCCCGAAGAACGCCGCGCTCTTGTTACTTATTCCCGCAAAATCGGCATTGCTTTTCAAATTGCCGATGACATTTTGGATGTCGAGGGCAACCCGCTTCTGGTGGGCAAAACCCTGAATAAAGACGCCGCTCAGGGAAAGCTTACTTTTGTCGGATTGTACGGACTGGAAAAATCAAAACAAATGGCCTTCGAACTCATTCATGACGCCAAAGAAGCACTTGCTTCTTTCGGTCTCAAAGCTCAAACCCTGCAGACGCTGGCTGATTTTATTATCAGCCGCAGCAGCTGACATTCTCAGTCAATAAAAGTCATATAGATATATTTCGCTTCGGGAACGGGGCGTTTAATCACAACACCTACGGCAACCCGCCCGCCGGGCTGAAGCGATTTCAGCAAAGGTTTTTGATTAAGACTTTGCAGCAGTTGGGCATCTTTGTCAAGCATTTCCACCCGCATCACCGGAATTTCGATTTCCCGGTCAGTCGGATTATAAATAAAACCTTTAACTTCCAATTTAGTATCGCCGCCTTCCTCAATCGGATTCCAAGTAATATTCTGAAATTCTAACCCCTCTCCGGGAATTTTAGCCTTAATCCCGACCAAATTGTAAACATGATTCATAAATGGAAAAGAACGGACAACCTCATAACGGTAATTATATAAAAGCAGCAATGCCAAAACGGCGGCAACAAAAGCAAAAAGCCGGCGATTCCCCTTTCGGTTCAACCCCAAACCGGAACGCATCTTCAAAAAAAACTTTTTATAAGCGGGCATTTCCAATTCTTCTTTAACCAGATTTTCGCTCTGTTCGGCCAACCGCTGAAAGATCTCTTTTATTTCTTCATTTTCGGCTTCTGTCTTTTCGGACGCCGCGGTTTCTTCTCCGCTTTCCGAAATATCCTCGTTCTCCGCATTCTTTGCGGAATCAGTCGCATTGCCTGCCGACATAACCAGAACCGGCGTCGCAATCAAATCTTCGCGATGAGCGACAAAAACTTCTCGGCAATAACTGCAGCGCAGCTTCTTTCCTTCTTCAGGAATAAGCGTTTCGTCAATCTCGTAACCGACCTTGCACTTGGGACAATAAATTCGCATTTCTTACCTCTTGCCAACAATATAGAATGAAAAAGCGTTTAATCAAAGAAAAAAAATACTTTATTAAAAAAATAATTGCTATATCTTTAAGGGGTAACAAAGGAGGCGGAAATTGCCGGAAAAACAAAAAAACAACGACAGTATCATCGAAATGCAGGGCGTGGGCATCCGCTATGGCCAGGGCGCTGAAATTTTAAGCGATATAAAACTTTCGCTCAAGCGGGGTTCTTTTCATTTTCTGACCGGTAAAAGCGGCGCCGGCAAAACTTCTTTGCTCAGTATGATGTATCTTTCCCAAAAACCCAGTCGCGGCAATATCAGCGTTTTCGACCATAACATTAATTTTACCGACCGGGATTCGCTGTCCATGCTGCGCCGCCGCATCGGTGTTGTTTTTCAGGACTTCCGGCTGCTGGAACACCTGACCGCCTTTGACAACGTCGCGCTGCCGCTGCGAGTCTGCGGTATGGACGAACGCGAAGTCCGCAAAAGAGTAAGCGAACTTTTAAGGTGGGTGGAACTTGACCAGCATATGCTGGACACCACGGCCACTTTGTCCGGAGGAGAAAAACAGCGCATTGCCATCGCTCGCGCTGTCATCAACCGGCCAGAACTGTTGCTTGCCGACGAACCGACCGGAAACGTCGACAACTTTATCGCCCCCAAACTCATGAAACTTTTTGTTGAACTTAACAAACTCGGAACGACGGTAGTCATTGCCACTCACAGCGACAAACTTATCAAAGATTTTGCTTACCCGCGCCTGCATCTGCAGGATCGCAGCCTCCGCATCCTGTACCCTTCCGACCGTTCTTCTCTGGGAGGCGTTTTATGACCAAGACCAAATACATTGCCCGCAAGCAGGAACTCCCGCTCAAAGACGATGCCACCGGAATTTTCCTGCAGGTAATTATCTCCATTGCCGTTTTTATTTTTGCCATCACCCTCTCGGGCGTCTTATCCATTAATTCCATGCTGCATAACTGGAACCAAAGCATTCTGGGATCCATCACCGTGCAAATCATGCCGGTTAACGACGCCAACCGGGAAAAGGCTGCCGCCGAAACGCTCGCCTATCAGGACAAAGCCGTAGAGTTTCTGAAAAGCGTTGACGGAATCATAAAAGTTACGCCGCTGACAGACCAGCAGCTGCGCGGTCTTATCCAGCCTTGGCTCGGCGACGGCGTTAACATTGAAAGCCTGCCCATGCCCAGAATCATTGACGTCAAACTTTCGCCGCAGGCAGACATTGACTTTGCCAAACTGGCGCAGGATTTGTCCGCGGCTTCCCCTCAGGCTTCCCTGGACAATCATAAACTTTGGCTCAACAAACTCATCAAGTTTGCCGACGGTCTCAAGTTGATCGCTACCACGGTTTTGGTTTTGGTCATCTTCATCACTTCCGGAGCCATTTTTTATACTACCCGCATGAGTTTGGGGCTGCATCGGAACATCATTGAAATTCTTCATATTATGGGAGCCAAAGATACTTACGTTGCCCAACAATATGCCAAACGCATGGCCTTTCTCGGGCTGATCGGCGGCCTATTCGGCCTTTTGTTTGGTATCCCGACCATCTTTTTTATCGGTTCTCTGGCCGCTCAAATTGAAGGCGGCATCATCAGCGAAGCCGCTCTGAGCATCTCAGACTGGATCACCATTTTGGCCTTGCCGCTTTTGGCCATGACCATCTCTATGCTCACCGCCTATTACACTGTCAAAAACACCCTGCAGAAAATGTTATGATAAAAAAGATTCTGTTCATCTCCGCCCTGTTTATCATTATTGCCTGGCTTGCCGGCTTTGTTGTTTTTGCCTACCGCATCAACAACTATAAACTTGACGACACCACACACACCCAGGCGGTCGTTGCTCTTACCGGCGGCCGCAACCGCATTGCCGAAGCGGTTAAAATCCTTAACGCCGGTCAGGCGGATATGCTTTTCATTTCCGGCGTCGGCCGGCATATTTCCTTTGACGACATCAAAAAGCGTCAAGGCATCGATTCGGAAGAGAATGACGACAGAATTATCATCGGACAAAAAGCCAAAGACACCGAAGGAAACGCCGTCGAGAGCACTTCCTGGCTGCGGCAAAAACACATCAACTCCATCCGTCTGGTCACCTCCAACTACCATGTTGACCGCAGCGTTGCCGAGTTCAAAAGCCGAAACCCCGATCTCAAAATCATTCCGCATCCGGTTTATTCCGAAAACATCAGAAAAAAATGGTGGAAGAGTTGGCATACCTTCTCGCTTATTTTTTCGGAATATAATAAATTTTTATATGTATATGTTTGCAGTAACCTGGGCTTGAGAGGCTGACATGCTTTATTTTCGTTCTTTTATTTCCAACATCGCCATTTATTCCATTCTGGCATTCGGCTGCGTATTCAACACGCTCATCGGATTATTTTCTCAAAAGGCAAACATAAAAATCTGGAACTACGCTTTTATCCCCGCCGTCGTCTGGTGCATGAAACGCCTGGCAGGAATAGAAGTTGAAATCCGCGGTGCCCGCTACATTGACCAAGGCCGCGTCATCTATGCCGGCAAACATGAGTCCGCTCTCGAAACTTACTGCCTCAGCAACTATATTAAAAAGGCGTCTTTTGTTCTCAAAAAAGAACTGACCTATATTCCGATATTCGGCTGGGCACAAGCGGTTTACGGCATGATCCCCATTGACCGTTCGGCCGGCAGTGCTGCCATGAAAAACCTGCTCCGCTGCGCACAGAACCGTCTTGATAACGGCCGTCCTGTTATTATTTTTCCGGAAGGAACACGCCGCCGCCCCGGCCAGGAACCGGTCTACAAACCGGGTGTGGCGCTGCTGTACCAAAACCTCAACGTACCCGTCATTCCCATTGCCACCAACACCGGACTGTTCTGGAAAAAAAGCTCTTTTCTGCGTTACCCCGGCAAAGTCATTTTAGAGTTTATGGAACCGATTCAGCCGGGGCTGAAAAAACAGGAATTCATGACCGAACTGCAAAAGCGTATTGAAGACAAATGTCGCGAACTCAACCAGGAAACCATACGCAACTACCCTTATACCGCCAAAATGCTCTGCCAACCGGAAGGAAAATAAACAGTGATTGCGCCGTTGAAAAACTTTTTTACAAAAATCGCCGCCCTCTTGGGCGGATTCGGGAGTTTTTTTAAACGCAACAAACTCGGTATTTTCTCTTTTTTGTTTTCCTTCACGGTTATCGTCACTTTCATTGACATGACGCTGACCCGCAACGCTGCCATCAGGGAAATCAAAAAATCCATTCTCACCTGGCAGAATTATCTTAACGAGGCCGGCTTGGACATTGCTTACGAAAACATCCGTTTTAACAACATCTTCATCTATCCGCTGCTGGAAATTGACGGCCTGCAGATTTATAATCTCAAAGGCGAACATTTATGGAGCTTCAAGACCGACAAGCTCTCCTTCCGTCTTGGCTGGCTTAACAGCAAAAAGCTGAAAGCCGGCGGCGCCGCACAATCCGTTTTTCTTTTTGACGGCAAAGCGCACCCTATCACCCTGCCGGGCATATCTCTGACCGTCAGCACATCATCGGACGGCGCGTTCAAAGACCTGCAGCTGGATTTGAAAGACTCTGAAATCAAAGATTTTGCCAAGGTCCGGGAATTGACTTTCGCCCTGCGTCGCCACAAGCTTCCGGAAAAAACTTCTGCTTTGTTTCCCAGTTTTGAAAGCCATCTTGAAATCAAAGATGTCGCCATCAACGGTCTCCGCCAGTACCCTCTGACCTCCAAAATCGGACGCATTTACGCCAAATTTAACCTTCGCGGACAAATAAAGCCTGACGAATTTTTCGCTCCGGCTGTGGAAACCTGGCTCCATGAAGGCGGCTTTATTGAAATCAGCAACCTGATTGTCCATTGGCCGCCCCTTATTCTGGTTGGCCGCGGCGACATTAATTTCAGCGAAGACTTTGCACCCCGGGTTCATGTAAAGACATCGTCCAAAGCCTTTTTAAATCTGCTTGAAGACCTCAACAAAAACGAAAGCTTTGAACGCAAAGGACTTTTTGTCAGCAAAATTCTGCTCAGCAACAAAGCTTTCAAACTTCGGGATAATGATCAGTACCTTACGGTTACCACGCCCGTCGACTACCGTGACGGCAAACTTACCGTTGAAAACATTCCGGTCATGACGCTCAGGAAATAAACCGGGCCAGCAGCACTTTTGCCAGGCCGTAGCGCCGCTCGTCTAGCAATTCGTACGACGGCGGCAAAATGCAGGATTCGTTTTTCTCCACCTCAATCAAACACAAGGCGCCCGGCTTGAGAATTCGCCGGGCCGCGGCAGCTTCCAGAGCCTTTTCGGACAAACCTTTGCGATACGGCGCATCCATAAACAAAACATCATAAACGCCGTCCAAGCCGTCAAGCCGTGCTGCATCACCGCAAAGCAATTTGATTTTGTTTTTTTCATTTGGAAACAGCGCGGCATTTTTCGCCGCGGCAGCCGTATCGACATCAACCAAACAAACCTCCGCAAACCCCTGCGACACGGCCTCCAGTCCGAAAGCGCCGCTGCCGGCAAAAAGATCCAGCAGCTTCAGTTTTGAAAAATCGCCGCCCAGTCTGGCGCGCAAAATGCTGAACATTGCTTCCCGCGCCCGGTCCGAGGTTGGCCGAACGGCCGCGCTTTGCGGCGAAAAAAGCTTTTTGCCGCGGTATCTGCCGCCAATGATTCTCATAGCCCGAATTTTGCTCCCAGCTGCTCTTTTAACACTTTTGCCGGAACCTCCCGCACTTCGCCCCGACGCAAACTGCCCAGCTGAAACGGCCCGTAAGACAGGCGTATCAAACGGGAGACCTCCAAACCGATTGCTTTCATTACTTTGCGGATTTCGCGGTTTTTGCCTTCCGAAAGCGTTACCAAAAGCCAGGTATTTGTTCCCTGTGCCGATTCGACTTCCGCGCGGATCGGCGCATAGGCCACGCCGTCAACCGTAATACCCTTTTGCAGCTCGGCCAGCTTGCGTGCGTCAACAAAGCCGTGAACGCGCACTTTATATCGCCGCTGCCAGCCGTTGTCCGGCAGCTCCAGTTTCCGCGAAAGCTCGCCGTTATTGGTCAAAAGCAAAAGCCCTTCGGAATTCAAATCCAGACGCCCGACCGAAATCACCCGCGGCATCCCCGCCGGCAGATTGTCAAACACCGTCGGTCGGTCTTTTTCGTCCTTATGAGTAGTCACCAAACCGGCCGGCTTATGATACAGCCACAGGCGGGTCATTTCCTTTTGCGGCAGTTTTTCGCCGTCTAACAGGATTTTTTCCGTTCCCTCGACATTAAACGCCGGCGATTCGACAATTTCACCGTTGACGGTTACCCGCTTTTGCCTGATCAGCTCTTCGGCCTGACGGCGGGAACAAACGCCCGACCGCGCCATAAATTTTGCTATTCTTTCGCTCATTTTATGCTTTCCTTTTTCTTTAACTTCTAGCATAATCGGATAAAATTACAACAACAAAAGGAAGACGATGACATCATTGGAATATATGCAGCGTGCCCTTGAACTGGCCCGACAGGCCGCCGCCCGGGATGAAGTCCCCATCGGCTGCGTGATTGTTGATCCGGCAAACGACACCATTATTGCCGAGGCTTACAACCTCAGCCAGCATATTGAAGACGCGACGGCTCATGCCGAAATCAAAGCAATCCAGGAAGCCTGCCGCCAAACCGGCAGCAACCGCCTGCGCGGCCTTGATATGTATGTCACGCTGGAGCCCTGCACCATGTGCGCCGCCGCCATTTCCTTCGCCCGTATCGAAAACCTGTATTTTGGCGCAGCCGATGCCAAAGGCGGCGCCGTTATCAGCGGCGTGCGTTTTTATGAGCAGCCGACCTGCCACCACCGCCCGCATGTGCATCAGGGCCTGTTACAGGAAGAATGCTCTGCTCTGCTCAAAGAATTTTTCAGGCAAAAACGCAAATAATCAAAGCCCCTCAATCGAGGGGCTTCGTTTTTATTACTCAACCAGCGAAATCTTGACTTTTCTGCCGTAGTACTTGGCCAACACATACAGCGAACCGAGATTTAAATTGCCGCGCCCCAGCTCCATATTGTCCAGAACATACGGCGGTATTCCGGTTTCGTGGCAAACCTGTTCAAAAGACAGCTGCTTGGAAATCCGCAGCGCATGCAGCTGCACCGCCAGCGAATGGCAGTCTTCAATTAATGTCTTGATTGTTTTCTTGTTTTTCATTTTCATAACTCCTGAATTTCTTCTTAAAAGAAACCGCCTTAAAACAAATTAAGGCGGGGAGCTGAAAAACTGTACAGATACAGTCACGCTTATTCGACTGCAAAGCAGCTTATATCACGCACTCCCCATGGGAGATTAATCTGTAGATGTTTTTCAGACACCACCGCCGGAACCCCCGGCGGCAAGAGTTATCCTAAAGCAAAAACCTTAAAATGCAATTAAATTTTTGAGCCATTGGCGAAATACAAAACACAAAGAAAGTGCGAAGAATGGATGAAATAAAGTTATTTTGAAGGCGAGAAAAATTTTAGCGTACAAAGAGGCACATGAATTTTTCGAGACCGAACAAAATGACTTTAGTTCGCCATTATGCGCGCTTTCTGAACTTGCCAATCGCGACTCTTAATCGCCTCTCTCTTATCATACAACTTCTTTCCGCGCCCAAGACCAATCTCAAGTTTGGCGCGGCCATGATCATCAAAAAACAAACGCATGGCAACCAGCGTCGCCCCTTTGCGGGACAAGGCGTTGATGATGTCAATAATCTCCTTGTGCTTGAGCAAAAGCTTGCGGTCGCGTTTTTCCGCGTGCGAAGCATAGCCTTTGTTGGCATATTCAGCAATAAACATATTGGAAATATACAATTCGCCGTCTTTCTCAATTCCGAAAGCATCGTTGATGTTGGCATGCCCCAGGCGTAAAGACTTTACCTCCGTCCCGGTCAGTTGCAACCCGGCAACAAATTTCTCTTCAATCAGGTAATCAAAATGCGCGCGGCGGTTTTGCGCGACCAAACCCGTCGAAATAAAATCGCTCCGTTTATTCTTTGCCATTTTGTGCCTTCATTAAAATTAAATATAATCCCCGCCTTGTTTTATACGGAAGATCAGCTTTAGCATATTGCGGAAATTCCTGCAAGCATTTTTCCCATGCCTGCTTTTTCAACACAAACTTTTGCTTTCCTTCGGGAATAATCCACAGCCGTCGCGCCGCTTTGAAAATTTCGCAGCCGCCCAGCGTACAGCCGCGAAAAGATTTTTCCGTCAGCCCGGCACACAAACGAAGCACCGCTGCCGCCTCCGGCGTATACGGCGCGCCGCCGCAGTCTTTAATCAGCTGTGCCAAAACCCGATAGCATAATTCTTCATGCTGCGCCGACAGCAACTGCACCGGCAGCGAAAAAATCTTTTCATGCCAGCATCGGACATGATTTTTAATAAACCTTGCCACCTGCCCTTCAATATAATCACGGGTCCGTGCCAAAATCGCCGCCGTCTCCGCCAGACGGGTTTCGCTGATGCCGCTTTCTTTTTCCAGCAGCGGCAGAAACTTGCGCATCCGCACTCTCTGGTAATCGTCACATTGGTTGGAAGGGTCTTCCACCCATTTGACACCCCGTTCCCGAAGATAGGCCCGCAATTCTTCCGGACTGTCGTCAAGCTGGGGACGGATAACCCGCAGCCAGCCGCGATAGCTCACCGGCAAAATTCCGCTCAGACCGAAAAGCCCGCTGCCCCGCTGCAACCGCAGCAAAAAAGTTTCCGCCTGGTCACGACGGTGATGCCCAACCGCTAAAGTTTGAACCATATGCCCGGCACACCATTTTTGCAACAGATCATAACGGGCTTCGCGCGCAGCCGTCTCCACGCCGTGTTCCGGTTTTTCCCCTTCCCAAGTCAGAATATGATGTTCAATGCCGTGTTTTTCCATCAGCGCCGCCACATATTCCGCTTCGGTACGCGATTCCGGACGCAGCTGATGATCCACCGTCAAAGCAACAACCTTCTTGCCGCAGTCTTTTAAACGCAATACCAGCGCCAGAGAGTCGGCGCCGCCGGAAACTCCGGCGGCGATAACTTCGTCTTCAATCTGATACCGTTTGAAAAAATCCAGCATCAAAACAGCCTATTTACACTGTAGTTCACCGGCCAGCTGCGCGGCCTTGACTTTAACGCTTTCTTCGGCTTTGGGAAATTCTTTGGGCAAATTGGTAAAAGCGGTGCAAGCTTCGTCTTTTTTACCCAGCTCCTTCATGGACATTCCAAGCTTAAGAATATTATCCGCCCCTTTATTGCCGTCCTTATATTTCTCATATCCCTTGGCAAAAGCCACCGCCGCTTTGGCATAATCCTTCTTGGCATAATAAGCTTCTCCCAACCAATACTGAGCATTTCCGGCTAACTTATGTTCGGGAAATTTGCTCAAAACAGTCGTAAATTTGGCCGCGGCTTCATCATTATTGTTGGCTTTCAGAGCATCCATACCTTCCTGATAAATTTCTTCGGCCGATTTGGTTTTTACCGGCGGCAGATCGTTTCCCTTGGAAACTTCCGCGCCGACAATTGAGGCCGGTGCTCCCTTGGCCACCGGAGCTTCGAATTTGGCGGCCGGAGTAGCTTGCGCGCCTAATCCGGCGCTGCCTTCAATCGATTTTCCCTCCATCATTTTCAAGCGGATATCGACATCCTTGTTGATAACATTGATGCGTTCCTCCAAAGTTTTGATTTTATACTCCAACTCGTCAATTTTTCCGACCGATTGTCGCAGCGTCTCGTCAAACTGCCCCATCTTAACCGCAACATCCTGAGCCGAAGCCGGCGTAATCCCGTTTTCTTTGTCACGATAAGCCTGTCGCTGCAAAACCTGAACATCTTCGCGCAAAGCATCAATTTCCATTTGCAGGGCGCTCTGAGCCCGAGCCGAAAAAGCGCACAGGCCAAAAACGGAAGAAAGCATCAAAACTTTTGAAAAACGCATTTTCACCTCTTTGATAAAAACTAAAACAACCATACATAATTTAGTTTAAATTAATCAGAATAACAAGCACAAAAAAACGCGCCCCGAATAAGGGCGCGCTTCTGTGAACAATTTACGTCGGTAAATTAGTTGCCGGCTTTGATAACGGTAACTGCACGACGGTTCTGAGCCCAGGCAGCTTCGTTGTTGCCGAGAACGGCCGGACGTTCCTTACCATAAGAAATGGTAGAGATTCTGTCAGCCGCAATACCCTGAGAGACCAGATACTGTTTTACGGCGTTGGCACGGCGTTCACCCAGAGCCAGGTTGTATTCACGGGTACCGCGTTCATCGCAATAGCCCTGAACAATAACGTTTACTTTCTCATGCTTTTTCAGCCATTTAACCTGAGTGTCGAGAATTTCGGCAGAATCCGGGGAAATAGCAGAGCTGTCAAAGGCAAAGAATACTCTGTCTTCAGCATTGGCCATAAAGTCGCGGGCCATTTTGGTTTCGCATTCGCTGCCGCCGAACAGAGAGCTTTCGCCCAAGCTGGAACAACCGGACAAAGCGATAACAGCGCAGAACAAACTCAAAAGTTTTTTCATTTTTTAATCTCCATATGGGTTTAAAATTTTGTAATTGTTAAACAACTAATACAGCTTTAACTTAAGCAATAAAAATTTAATTTTCAATAACAAAAACACTTCACAAACAAAAAAAAACGCAAAATTGCCAAATTAACATACTTTTCCGGTCCGCAAAGATGATTTTTTTATCAAAAACCAAATTCATAACCATTAGATAAGACTAAAACACGAGTCTTAAATAGTACTTTAGTATGATTCGGAAAATAAAAAAGCACCGCTTCCGCGATGCTTTTTTATTCCAGAATTATTTGATTCTAGAAAAGATTCCGTCTCCCTGATACCTGAACCAGTTAAACTTGGTTCTCAGGCATCCGCCGGCAGGAACCTGCATTTTTTCTGCAACGGCTTCCGCAGCTGAAAGGTCCAGAAGTTTGCCGTTGTCCATCAGGCAGAGCAAATAACGGTTTTCGCCGTTTTTCCCCTTGACCGGACGAACCCAAGCCTGAGTCGAAAAAACCTCTCCCGGAAACTCGATCTGAACATTGTCAACCTCTGTCTTCTTCGGAGAAAGGTAACTGTTTTTTTCAGCCCACAAGTCAAAAGCCGCGTCGACCTTTTTGCGTTCCAGCCATTGCTCATCATTGAGCAACAGTTCAGCGACCCATCTGTCGGCCTGACGACAGACATAATAGGAAACCGCATAGAAGATAGATTTCTCGGCACTATTGGTCGGCCGGGAAATAAACTTTGGTGCTTTATAAAGCCGGGCGCCTTCCTGAGGAAGAACATTGATGCGGAAATCTTCTACCACCTCGTTATCACCGAGTTTATATTCAAGGTTTTCCGAACATACGGTAATCTGCAGGATTCCATATTTTCCGATCTGTTCTTCTTCCTGGTCACAAAACTTTTGAAACTTGTCCGATTTCAAAAATTTTGCCACCTTGTCTTCATGTCTGAAACCTTTCACCTTACGGCTTTTCACTTTGCCGCAAAAAGAATCAATCTGAGGATAGCTGTTTCCTCTTTCATCATTAAAAAATGTTGCCATCTTTCTTTGTTTTTTAGGGTTAATAACTGTTAATAATTTTTCTTATAAGATTCTTATATCATTTTTAGACAAAACGGTCAACAAAAGATTGCTCGGATAATATGAAATTTTTGTTACGATACAAAAAAACGGCACAACTTATCTCGTTGTACCGTTCTTAAAAATCTATTGTCCGCTAGCGGACTCTTTGTAGAATACCCTGCGCGTCATACTTAAACGCACAAAACCGGGTCGCAATATAGTGTTTAGAAAGTTTGCTTACTTCCAGCTCAGAAGCCGATTCGTCAACAATGCGCCCATTTTCGAGCATACACAACAGCCGACGTTTTTCTCCGTCTGGCCCGTCGGCTTCCGCCACCCACGCAGCCAACACCGGTTGTTCAGGATATGACACCTCAGCCAGAAAAATTTGCCCCAAGGTATAATTTCGCATTCGGCAAATCGTTTCAAAAGCTTGTTTTACCTTAACCTTCAAAAGATGATGCTCATCTTTCAACAGCAAAACAGGTTTCCATTTTCCTTTGGCATCCCGCGTAACGTAATAAGATTCTCCAAAATAGATTCTCTTCTCGCAGGAATACTTCGGTTTGCATACGCCGTTGCTCTTAAAGAAGCGGATACCGTCCCGAGGAGCAATGTTAAACCTGAAGTCGTCCACTCCCCGGTCACCCCCTAAAGAGTAATAGTCGTTGTAAAGCCCGATGGTTATCTGCAGGATAATTCCCGGTTGAATACCGTTTTCAGGACAGTTGCAAAAATTCTGAAAATCTTTGCCTGTGACAAAATCATCTGTTTTTTCACGCCGGGTCCTGAACTTTTCGGTTACTTTAGAAGATTTGCACCCGATTTCTTCCACAGAAGGAGCTGCGCTGTATACGCCACGCCCGTAACAAAGTGTTGCCATATTAATAGAGATTAAAAAATTAAACAAAAAAATTAAAATCTGCTTTATTTTATATCAAAAATAGACAAAAACGTCAATATTTTATTTTCCAATAAAAAAAAGCGCCGTTTTCAGCGCCTTTTTTTGTCGTAGATACACATTTTCTATGCGTATTCGTTCAGGTTTTCAAGTAATTTGACTTTCAGCTCTTCATCAATACATTCCTGCAAAGACTCCTCCGTCAAAAGGATTAAGAACTCTTTGCCGACGCGCACTTGCCCGGGTTTGTAGTTCAATACGTCTTGCACCAAATGCCATATTTTCTCCTCATTCCCGGCAAGCAGCTGCCTATGTTCCAGCAACAGTTGCGAAAAATCGGAAAAATTGAAATCAGAAATCCGCAACGCCGCATTAACCGACACCGGGAACTCCCGCGAAAACTCTGCCAACACAAACGCTTCTTGTTTTTCCAAAAAAACATATATGTTCTTTTTGCAACGGCCCCATTCAATAATACCGCCGTCCAGTTCGTAAAGTGCTGTCGAAGAAAATTCTCTGATTGCTTCCTTCACGCCGTTAAGACTCTGATAAAAGTCTTTTACTTCCTTCAAATCCATAATTTTTAATTTTAAATAGTTTATAAATGATAATATTTGCCGAACAGCATAAAGCGGCAAAAAAGAATAGTCAACAACAAAAAACTCCCGGCGAAACCATCAGGCCTCACCGGGAGAATTTTGAAATCAGAAGTCCCTAAGGTCTTCGATTAGCAGGCTTTCTTGCAGCAGCAAGAGGAGCCGTTTTCGTTCTTCTTGTCGTTCTTATGACGAACCGCAGCCTGAGCCGCAGCCAGACGAGCTACCGGAACACGGTAGGGCGAGCAGGAAACATAGTTCATACCGCAAGTCTGGAAGAAGTCGATAGATGCCGGATCGCCGCCGTGTTCGCCGCAAACGCCCAGCCAGATTTTCGGATTGGCGCAACGTGCTTTTTCACAAGCGAGTTTAACCAGACAACCGACGCCTTCAACATCAATCGAAGCGAACGGATCGGCAACATAGACGCCGCGGGCGCGGTATTCGTCCAAAATGGCGCCGGTATCGTCGCGGCTCATACCCAGTGTGGTCTGCGTCAGGTCATTAGTACCGAAACCGAAGAACTCGGCGGACTGAGCCAGTTCGTCAGCTTTCAGGGCTGCACGCGGCAATTCAATCATTGAACCGACTTCATACTTAATCTTCTTGCCTTTTTCGGCAAAGATTTTCTCGGCTGTGGTATCAATAATGTCTTTGACAATGTCCAATTCTTTCTTGGAACCGGTCAGCGGAACTTCAATCTCAGGCAGAACTTTAATGCCTTCGGCTTCGCATTCCATAGCAGCTTCAAGAATGGCGCGGGTCTGCATTTCGCAGATTTCCGGATAGGTAATCGGCAGACGGCAGCCGCGGTGTCCCAGCATCGGGTTGGCCTCATGCAGAGCGTTAGCGCGCTGTTTAACCTTTTCCAGAGTCATACCCATCTTATCGGCCAATTCTTTCATTTCGGCATCCGTATTGGGCAGGAATTCGTGCAAAGGCGGATCCAGCAGACGGATAACAACCGGCAGACCTTCCATAATCTTAAACAAGTCTTTGAAGTCCTGTTTCTGGTACGGCAACAGACGAGCCAAAGCGGCGCGGCGTCCTTCTTCGTTGTCGGCCAAAATCATGGCGCGCATATCCGGAATACGGGCAGCGTCAAAGAACATATGTTCGGTACGAGCCAAACCAATACCCTGAGCACCGAAATCACGGGCAGTCTGAGCATCTTTCGGCGTTTCGGCATTGGCACGAACTTCCAGCGTGCGGATTTCATCAACCCAGCTCATCAATTTGCCGAAGTTACCGCTGTTGGTGTCGGCTTTAACCGTCGGAACCTGACCTTCGATAATCTGGCCTTTGGCACCATCCAAAGAAACCCAGTCACCTTCTTTAACAACAACACCGCTGTCAGTGGTCATGGTCTTTTTGGCATAGTCAATATGAATTTCATGAGAACCGGAAACACAGGGGGTACCCATGCCGCGGGCAACAACAGCCGCGTGAGAGGTCATGCCGCCGCGGGCCGTAATAACGCCCTGAGAAGCATGCATACCGCCGATGTCTTCCGGAGAAGTTTCATTGCGGATAAGGATAACCTTTTCGCCTCTGTTTGCCCAGGCTTCTGCATCTTCGGCATTGAAGACGGCACGGCCGACGGCAGCGCCCGGAGAAGCGGGCAGACCGGTGGCAATAACATTTTTCTTGGCTTTGGGATCCAGCATCGGATGCAGCAGCTGGTCAAGCTGGTCGGCACCGACGCGCATAATGGCTTCTTCCTTGTTAATCAGGCCTTCTTCAACCATTTCAACAGCCATACGAACGGCAGCGGCAGCGGTGCGTTTACCGTTGCGGCACTGCAGCATCCACAATTTGCCGTGTTCAATGGTGAATTCCATATCCTGCATATCTTTATAGTGTTTTTCCAGGTTATTGCGAACGTCAACCAGTTCCTGATACAGGTGCGGCCATTTTTCTTCCAGAGAAGTTCCGTCGCCTTTGCTGGCCATCGGCTGCGGCGTACGAATACCGG
Source organism: uncultured Alphaproteobacteria bacterium (assembly GCA_944391425.1). Lineage (GTDB taxonomy): Bacteria > Pseudomonadota > Alphaproteobacteria > RF32 > CAG-239 > CAZU01. The sequence goes on from CALXTO010000011.1 coordinate 40,930, forward strand.
CCACAACGTCTTCGCCCTGAGCGTTAACCAGATATTCGCCGTAATAAACATTTTCGCCGGTTGCCGGATC
>CALXTO010000012.1 GCA_944391425.1 uncultured Alphaproteobacteria bacterium
GAGAAGTAGCGGAGTAATGCCCCTACTGCTTGTTAAAGGAAAATTCGGGGTGCTGTTTCCGAGATAGTGCAGGGAGAGAGCATCGCGGGTTCAACAGGAAAGAGGAGAAGTAGCGGAGTAATGCCCCTACTGCTAAGTAGTGTTTGAAGCGCTGACGGACAAATTGACGGCTGTTTTTAATAAAATCACTTCGCGCGGGGTACTGAGCGAAGAGGATATTAACAACACCATGCGCGAAATCCGCATTGCTTTATTAGAAGCGGACGTTTCTTTGCCGGTTGTCAAAGATTTTATTGCCCATGTCAAAGAGCAGGCGTTGGGCGAGAAGGTTGTCCGCTCTATTCAGCCCGGGCAGATGGTGGTTAAAATCGTTCATGACGAATTGCTTAAGCTGCTGGATTCCGAAAACGGCGAACTGAACTTGCAGACGGTGCCTCCGGTTTGTATTTTGATGGTCGGGCTGCAGGGATCGGGTAAGACAACTTCTTCAGCCAAAATTGCCCGCCGTTTGAGCCAAAAGAATAAGAAGAAAGTGCTGCTGGTTTCGCTGGATATTTACCGTCCGGCGGCACAGGAGCAATTGGCACAGCTGGCGCAGCAGGTAGGCGTTGTCAGTCTGCCGGTTATCAAAGGTGAAAAGCCGGCCGCAACAACCAAACGAGCGCTGGAGTTTGCCAAAAAAGGCGGATTTGATGTAGTTATCCTTGATTCTGCCGGCCGCCAGCAGATTAATCAGGAACTGATGGATGAGGTCGTTGAGGTTAAAAAAATTGCCAACCCGGCGGAAGTCCTATTGGTTGCTGATGCAATGATCGGGCAGGAAGCCTGTAATGTCGCCCGGGAGTTTAAGGAACAGGTCGGAGTAACCGGTTTGGTCTTGACCCGTATTGACGGTTCCAGCCGCGCCGGAGCCGCCTTATCGATGAAAATGGTAGCCGGCGTGCCGATAAAATTTTTGGGCACCGGCGAAAAGACGGATGAGATTGAAGAGTTCCATGCCGACCGCCTGGCCGGTAGGATTTTAGGGCAGGGCGATGTTGTTTCTCTGGTAGAAAAAGCCATTGAAAACGTTGACCGCGAAGAAACCGAAAAAATGGCCGCCAAAATGATGAAGGGCCGTTTTGACTTGACTGACATGTTGGCGCAGTTAAGACAGGTTCAAAAACTGGGCTCGCTGGGGAGCATCATCGGTATGATTCCCGGATTGTCCAAGTTTAAAAATCAGATTGAAGCAGCCGGAGTCGGCGACAATCTGATCAAAAAACAGGAGGCGATTATTCTTTCCATGACAATGCAGGAAAGAAAAAATCCCGATATTATCAAAGCTTCCCGCAAGAAACGTATTGCGGCCGGCTCCGGAGTTGAAGTTCATGAGGTCAATAAGCTGCTCAAGTCTTATGAGCAGATGTCGGCCATGATGAAAAAAATGGGCAGAATGGGCGGTCCTAAGGGGATGCCCGGCCCGGCAATGTTAAAAAATTCTCCGCTGGGAAAAATGCTTGGCGGAGGCATGGGAAAATTCCCGTTTTGAGTAACTAATTGAAAGGAAAATAAATGTCAGTACGTATCAGACTGTCTCGTGGTGGTTCTAAAAAACGTCCGTTTTACAAGGTTGTTGCCGCTGATCAGCGCGCACCCCGTGACGGCCGCTTCATTGAAAGACTGGGGTCTTACAACCCGATGCTGCCGCAGGATCATGCAGATCGTTTCACTATTAACGAAGAACGTGTAAAATATTGGTTGTCCCAGGGTGCCCAGCCGACCGAAAGACTGCAGAAAATGTTGTCCACCCTTGGTTTGGTTGCTGCTCCGGCCACTCGTGAACAGCCCAGCAAGTCTGCTCCGAAAGCCAAAGCTCAGGAAAGATTGAAGGAAAAAGAAGAAAAAGCCAAAGCCGCCGCTGAAGCCGCTGCTCAGGCTGCCGCTGCTCCCGCCGAAGAAGCAGCCCCGGCTGAAGAAGCTTCTGCCGAATAGCAAATTATGAGTTGCCTTTGAGGATTTTATGAAATGACCGCGGAAGGAAAAATTTGTTTGGGAGCCATTGTCGGGGTTCACGGCATCAGAGGAGAGGTAAAAGTTAAAAGCTTTACCGCTGATGAAAAGAACCTGACCCGGTACGGCCGTCTTTCCGACAAGGATGGAAACAGATTTTTCAATCTGAAAATTGCCGGACATTCCAAAGAACTGCTCCGTGTTAAAATCCAAGGCGTTGACGACCGCAACCAGGCTGAAACCCTGATCGGCACCGGGCTTTATCTTGAACGGAGCCTGCTGCCGGAACTGGCGGAGGAAGAGTATTATCACGCCGACCTGATCGGTCTGAAAGCTCTTAACGCCAAAGGAGAAGAGCTGGGATGCGTCAATGCTTTGTATAATTTTGGCGCCGGAGATTTGATTGAAATCAAAATGGCTGATAACAGCCTGGAAATGCTTCCGTTCAAAAAAGAATACGTTCCGGTCATCAACATAAAAGACGGTTTTATTATTGTTGAAATGATGCATTATGCTTCCGAGGACGGGGAGGAAACCCTTGAAAGTTAAGGTCTTGACGATTTTTCCGGAGCTTTTTCCGGGATTTTTGGGACATTCCTTAACCGGAAAAGCCCTTGATGAGGGCAAGTGGTCTTTAGAAGCAGTCAACATCAGGGATTTTGCTTTCGACAAGCACGGTTCTGTTGATGATACGCCGGTCGGCGGCGGTGCCGGAATGGTGATGCGCCCCGATGTATTGGGGGCGGCTCTTAAGGAGCATTACCACGGCGGCAGATTAATCAACATGTCTCCCCGGGGGCGTCCGCTGAATCAGCAATTGGTTCGCGAGCTGGCGTTGGAAGATGAGCTGACAATTATCTGCAGCCGCTTTGAGGGAATAGACGAACGCGTGTTGGAAGCTTTCGGCGCCGAAGACGTTTCCGTCGGGGATTATATCCTCACCGGAGGCGAGCAGGCCGCCCAGATTATGCTTGATGCCGTTATCCGGCTGCTTCCCGGCGTTTTGGGAAATGCAGAGTCGGCGGCGGAAGAAAGTTTTGAGGACAATCTTTTGGAATATCCGCAATATACCAAACCCGCGGTTTGGGAAGGAAAAAGCGTTCCGGAGGTTTTGCTCAGCGGGCATCATAAAAACATTGCCGACTGGAGATTACGGGAGGCGCAAAAGGCAACGGAGGCCAGACGGCCTGATTTGTGGAAAAAATATCTTGATTCTAAAAAGAATTAGGTGTAAAAGCTAACAAAATACTTATAAAAGGGTAAAACTGATGAACATTATTGAAAATATCGAAAAAGAGCAGATGGCTAAGCTCATGGAAGGCAAAAACATTCCGAACTTTAAGCCCGGCGATACCTTGAAGGTTCATACCAAGGTTAAGGAAGGCGACCGTGAACGTATTCAGGTTTATGAAGGCGTTTGCATTGCCCGCAAGAACGACGGTTTGAATTCTTCTTTCACCGTTCGCAAAATTTCGTTTGGCGAAGGCGTTGAACGTGTGTTCCCGCTGTATTCTCCGAATGTAGCCAAAATTGAAGTTGCCCGCATCGGTAAAGTCCGTCGTGCGAAGTTGTACTTCCTGCGCGCTTTGCGCGGCCGTTCGGCTCGTATTGCCGACGATTTGGCCGCTGCTGCCAAAGCCCGTGAAGAGGCTGCTGCTCAGGAAAGCAAATAAGCTTTTAGAACAGAAGAATAAAGAACCCCGCCAACCGGCGGGGTTCTTGTTTTCATTATTAAAAATGCGCGACATAAAATAATATGTTATTGGAAATCAAATTCCGCAGCCAGATCAAGTTCAGTATCTGATTTTTGAATCAGGGAGGCAATCCGGTTTGCCTCATAACCGCTCAAGTTGCTTAAAGCCTGCGTATATTCGCCGTTTCTGCCGGCGGCAGTTTCGATTTTCAATTCATCAAAATTATACAGCGCAAAACGTTTGGCAGCGGTTTCTTTTTCAAAAAGTTTTTGCTGTGCAGCACTCATGCCCTTGGGTTCCATTTGAATATATATATTATCGTTGCGGTATTCCCACACGCCGCCGGACAGGGCATCGGTCGACCAGCTGTATATCCCGACCAGATTCCAATAGGAAGTGCGGTTGATAGTTGAGCGTAAAATGATTGTTTTGTCTTCATAACCTTTGTGTTTGGCGACAATTTGGATACTGTCGCTGGTGCGGTCGATTTCGGTTGAGCAGGGAGCGGTGCAGGTTTCCAGACCGTCAATGTAAATTTTGGTGTTGGGCACGCTGGCACTAAAAGTAATTTTTTGCGTCGTACCGTTGAATATTGTTCCGCAAGCGGCCAAAGCGAGGGTAGTGGTAAGAATAAGCGTTTTTTTCATCGTTGCATCCTGTTTTATTTATAGACCAATAAAAAACCCGCTTTTGCAAACAAAGGCGGGCGGATGCTAGAAAACCGTTCGTACATAGACGGCTCGGCTTATTTGGCTGAGCCTTATTCGCCGACATCCGTCCATAATAGACATAGATGTCGGTATTAAATTTTTAGCCGTATACCATCGGCTATGTACGAAAAGGGTTTCCTAGGCCCTGAGCATATCAAAAAAATATGCCTAAATCGAGTTTAGGCATAAAAAGCATGAAAAGCAAGGATTATTTTTAGAAACGGATTTGTTTAATCAGTTCATCCGGAGCAAACAGGTTTTGTTCGCCTGTTGCCATGTTTTTCAGGGTATAGGTACCGCTGGCGGCTTCTTCCTCGCCGATAATGACCAGATAGGGAATTTTGATTTTGTTGGCATATTCCATTTTCTTTTTGAATTTGCAGTCGCGCAGCATAATGTCGGCAGCAATGCCGTTCTGACGCAATATCCCGCATAAGTGAACGGCTTGGTCGGCAAAATCGGGGCTTTGAGTAATCACCAATGCTTTATTCGGGGTCGGGCCGCCGATTTTCAGCAGGTTATTGGCGCGCAACTGATCAAACAGGCGGGTCAGACCGATAGAAATGCCTACACCGGGGAACTTCTTGTCCATGAATACGCTGGAGAGATTATCGTAACGGCCGCCGGAACAGACGGAACCGAACTGCGGGTATTCGTCAAAAAAGGTTTCATAAACCGTTCCGGTATAATAGTCCAGCCCGCGGGTAATGCTCAGGTCAATTTGTATGTTATCGGGATTTATGCCGAGATTCAGTGCCTGACTGATAACCGTTTTCAATTCGTTCAAACCGCTGCGGTAATTTTCGCTTTCAATTTTTAAATCTTCAAGTTTTGCTATAATTTGGCTGTTTGAGCCTTTGATTTTTATAAATTCAAGCAGTTTGCGGTTTTTATCCTCCGGCAAACCCAAATCACCAAGTTCACCAAGAAAAGCTTCTTCGGGAATCTTTTTGATTTTGTCGACCAGACGCAAGACGTCAACTGTTTTGTCGGCAATGTTCAGGCTTTCCAAAAAGCCGGACAGCAGTTTGCGGTTATTGAGATAAATCTTGAAAGCCGGCAGTTCCAGCTTGTTAAATACCGTATAAATGACAGCCAGAACCTCTGCATCATAAACAATGTTCAGTTCATCGCGGTCAATAATGTCGATATCGCACTGGTAAAATTCCCGAAAACGCCCTTTCTGCGGGCGCTCGCCGCGGTAAACCTTGCCGATCTGATAGCGTTTGAAAGGAAAAGTCAGGCTGTTGTTGTAAAGCGCGACATATTTGGCCAGAGGCACCGTCAGGTCAAAACGCATGGCCAGGTCGGTATCGCCTTTTTTAAATTCATAAATTTGTTTCTCGGTATCACCGCCGGATTTGGAGAGCAAGACCTCCGCCAGTTCCAAAACCGGCGTGTCCAAAGGGGCAAAACCGAACAACTCGTAAGTATGGGCAATGACGGCTTTCATCTTTTCCATTACAATTTGTTCTTCGGGCAAAAGTTCCATAAAGCCCTGCAATGTACGCGCCGTCATTTTGTCATCCTTTGTTTAAGTTAAAAACCGGTTTCTAATTAAGCCTCAAAAAGCCCGTCTTGTCAAGGTTAAAGGCAAACGGAAAAAAATATCCCCCTCCGGCATAAGAAGCTTGTATTTTTTTCCGGAAAAATGCTATTATCTTTTTCAAAATACAGCTTTATGAAAAAGGAATAAAAAATGAAAAAAATTGCAGTCGTCGGTGTTGAAGAAGGGATTGGCCGGGAGATTCTGAATTTATTGGCCGAACAGGGCGTAAAATCAGGAGAGGTTGCGGCGTTAGAGCCCCGTTCCGCATTGGGAAACATGGTTTCTTTCGGCGAAGAGGAAGATATTGACATTCTCGGCCTTGACGGTTTTGATTTTAAAACGGTTAGAACGGTCGTTTTTGCCGTTTCTGCCGATGTCGCCAAAAAATATATTCCGGCGGCTTTGTCTGCCGGCGCCAAAATCATTGATTGCTCCGGAGCCATGCAGGGGGAGGCGGACGTGCCGATGGTTGTGAACGGCATTAACGATGCCGAAATTGCCGGCGCCAAACGCGGCATTATTGCGGTACCTGCGCCGGAGGTTATGCAAATGCTGATCCCTTTGCAGAAGATTCACCGGGAATACGGTGTTAAACGTCTGGTCATTTCTACCTATGCGTCGACTTCTTTTTACGGGCGGCCGGCAATGGACGAATTGTTTAATCAGACCCGCCGCATTTTTATGAACGAAACCCTGGCTGATGACAAAGCCGTTTTCCATAAGCAGATTGCCTTTAACGTGATTCCGCATGTCGGCGATTTTATCGGTGAAGAAACTTTGTGCGAATGGGCATTTAACGCCCAGAGCAAACAGGTCTTGGGCAGCGGAGTTAAGGTCCACGCCAACTGTGCGGTGATTCCCGCCTTTATCGGTTCGGCCCAGTTTATAAATGTTGAGTGCGGCAAAGAAATTGAGGTGGATGAAGCCCGCCGCCTGATTAAAAATGTTCCGGGCGTAATTGTTTTTGACAAGCAGACGGACGGCGGATATGTTACGCTCAATGATGTTCAGGGCGAAAATGACATTTATGTCAGCCGTCTGCGCCAGGACAACAGCGTCGACAGCGGCATCAGCTTTTGGTGTGTGGCCGACAACATGCGGGCCACTGCCGTAAACATACTGGCATTGGCCGCTCAGCTTGAAAAGCAGGCATAACCTGACAGGGGAAACGGATATGAAAAAACTGGGAATATTTATTATTGCACTTAACTTTCTGTTCGGCGTTCCTTTTCTTTACGCAAAGGATTCCCAGTCGGTTAACGTCATTGCCTCAGATTTGAGCTATACGGAAATCAGCGGACGCCTGAAGGAAATGGAAGGGCAGATAAAAAAAGAAACGGTTACGACTTCCGATTTGAAAGATTATGTCGACTATATCGGTAATATCCGCTCCAAGCTTGCCGAAAGTAAAAAGAATATAGAAAATGACATCAAGTTTGTCGAAAAGAGGATTGAAGCTCTGGGAGAAGCGCCGGCAGACGGCAATGAGGTAAAAATCATTGCCCAGAAACGCAAAGAGTTTAATCAGGAGCTGGCCAACGAAAAAGCCCGTCTTTCGGAAGCGGACATCTTATTGGCCAAGCTGGATGAACTTGACTTGATGATTTTCAATGTCCGCAATCAGGAGTTATGGGGTAACCTCTTGGTTCGCAGCGAGCCGTTGATTTATCCGGTGCATCTTTTACATGCGACCAAACTGTTTCTCGGATTGGTCATCGATATTGCGGAATCTCCTTTCCAGTGGTATGAAAAACTGACGCCGCAGCAGAAAGATACCGTCCATGCCAAACTGATTCCCGTTTTTCTGGTAGTCGTTTTCATCAGCTGGGTAGGGTGGATATTAAGAAAACTTATTATCCGCCATTTGGGGTATCGTTCGGATGTCGAACATCCGCGTTTTGGCAGGAAAATTTTGGCTGCAATAGCCGTATGGATTGCTTACGGTGTGATTCCGACGCTCATCATCGGCTCTTTTTTGGCATGGATTATCAGCGGCAAAATTCTGACTTCGGGTTTCTTTGGCCTAGCTTTAAACAGTTTTCTTTTTTACTCGCTCTATGTGATTATGGGACGGGCCATTTGCCGGGTTATCCTGACGCCTTATAATGAAAAATGGCGTTTGATTAACATCTCTACGGAAAAAGCCAGGCGCGTCACCCGGGCTTTATATATTTCGGTGGCGTTAATCGGAGTTTTAGCTTATTTCTCCCATATCGTAAAAGTCCATAATTATCCGATTGAACTGATGACATATCTGGTTGCGGCCTCCGCCGTTATCAAGACTTTTTGTATCGTGTGGATTATTCACCGCTTTTTCTGGGACGGAGAGAGTGAAACTGATGCCGAAGCTGAAGATTTGGAAGAGGAAAACGAAACTGAAAGTAATGACAGCTTCATTTTTCAAATTAACTTTTTCATGTTTTTATATGCTCTGGTTATTTTAGGGATGTCCGTGTTTGGGTATCCGTATCTGGCCGGTTTCATCACCAGTCGTTTTATCTTTTCAATACTGACAGTCATCATGTTTATCGGGCTGCGGAAAATTATTTATGAAGCCTTGCACCGTCTTTTGGTTCTGCGCTTTTGGGTCAAGACTTTCCGCATGCGCCGCAGGCTTATTCGCAAGCTTGACTTTTGGTTGGGAATTATTATTGATCCGGTGCTCGTCTTGGGCGGCATTTTTGCTCTTTTGGCCTTGTGGGGAATGCCGACGGACATTCTGCGCAGTATCATCTATAAGCTGTTCACCGGTTTTACGGTTGGCGGGATCCGGATATCTTTAATATCCGTCATCTTGGGAATTGTCGTTTTCTTTGTTGCAATAGCCGTTGTACGGACTTTGCGCAACCGGATTGAAAACAATATCCTGGCCCGTATGGAAATTGACGACGGAACCAAACATTCTTTAGCTGCCGGATTCTCTTTTTTGGGATATGTGGCGTCAGCTTTGCTGGCGGTGGCAATTATGGGCGGAAACCTCAACAACGTCGCTTTGGTTGCCGGTGCTCTGTCCGTTGGTATTGGTCTCGGCTTGCAAAATATTGTTAATAACTTTGTTTCCGGCATCATCCTTTTGTTTGAACGTCCGGTTAAGGTTGGTGACTGGGTCGTCATTAACGGAGAAGAAGGAAAAATCAAACAAATAAATATTCGCGCAACCGAAGTGGAAACCTTCAATCGCGCCAGTGTAATCATACCCAATGCAACGCTGCTTTCAACCTCTGTTACCAACTTAACGCACGGCAACAACTGGATGCGTTTTAAAGTAACGGTTGGCGTGGCTTATGGTTCGGATACGCAAAGAGTTAAAGAGATTTTGCTGGAAGTTGCGGCAAATAATAAGAAGGTGTTGAAAAAACCTGAACCGTATGTTTTGTTTCAGGATTTTGGCCCCAGCAGTCTGAACTTTGAGTTGCGCGGCTATTCCAGCGATATTTGGAGCGGCTGGACCATTCCCAGCGATTTGCGTTTTGAAATTAACCGGCGTTTTATAGAAGAAGGAATTGAGATTCCGTTTAACCAACTGGTTGTTCATACCGGAAGCCAAGTTTCTGAAACGACGGAAAACCAGTTTTATGCAGCCAAAAGGAAAAAAAAGAAGACCAATGTTGATAAGTGATTTGCAAAATAAAAAAATCGTTGTCTGGGGAACGGGCAGCGAAGGGCAGGCCGCGTTGGCATATCTGAAAAAACATGCAGTTTCCCCTTTTGTTGAAACTTATAATGACAGCGAAGGAGAGCAGGGGCTGCATAAGGTATGGAACAGTCAGGTAATTATCCGTTCTCCCGGAGTGAGCATTTATAAAGAAGAAATCCGACGGGCACAGGCGGAAGGGATAAAAATTACCTCGTCTTCGGACTTGTTTTTAAATGAAATGCGGACGCGCCACCCGCAGACAAAAGTCATCGGCATCAGCGGTTCCAAAGGCAAGAGCACCAGTGTCAGTATGTTGTATCATATGCTGAATGCTTTGGGATGCCGTGCCGCGCTTGGCGGAAATATCGGCAAGCCTTTGATAGAGTTAATCGACCAAAACTACGATTATGTCGTTGGCGAGTTCTCCAGTTATCAAGCCAGTGATTTGACGGCATCGCCGCAGATTGTTATGTTTACCAATCTGTTTTCGGTACATACGGACTGGCATGGCGGACATGAGAACTACTGTCGCGATAAAGTTCATCTTGCTGCGAATCAGCAGCCCGGAGATGTCTGTATTGTCAACCGCAATAACGCACAGCTTTTGGAATATTGCAAAAATTTGCCGAATATTGTTTATTATGGCGGAGAAGACGAATTTTATGCTTCCGGTAAGGAGCTTTTTTATCAAAAAGAAAAGCTTCTGAACATTGACGAGTTGAAACTCAGCGGTAATCATAACATGGAAAATCTGGCCGGCGTAATGACGATTTTGCAAATACTCGGGTTGGATTTCCGAAAGGCCGCCGCCAGCCTGAAAACATTTGAACCTTTGCCGCATCGCTTGCAAAAAATAGATATGATAAATAACGTGTTATTTATTAATGACAGTATTTCTACGGCGCCTGAGGCGGCGATCAGCGCCATGCGGAGTTTTGACGATAATATTGTTATTATTTCCGGCGGTATTGAAAACAAGCAGGACTACACGGATTATGCGCGTTTCGTTCAGGATAATTCCAAAGTGAAAGCGGCGGTCACTTTATTTCAATGTGGTCCGCAAATTGCCGATTCGCTAAAAAAATATGTCAGCCGAAAAGATTTTCAGTTGATAGAAGCTCAGTCGCTGGAAGAAGGCGTGGCTGCGGCTTATGGCGTCTTGGCAAGTCTGGGCGGCGGTTTGGTGCTGTTTTCGCCGACGGCGCCGAGTTTCGGATATTATAAAAATTTTATGGAACGTGGGGAACATTTCATTAAAATTGTAAAAACACTTGCCAAATAAATTTTGCTGTTGTAAAAGAGAGGACATGCCGCTTTAGCTCAGTTGGTAGAGCAACGCATTCGTAATGCGTGGGTCGGGTGTTCGAGTCACCCAAGCGGCACCATACAAAAAAAGCTCCGGTGGAGCTTTTTTTGTATGGTGCAATAGACATTGCCGGGAGCCAGGGCAGCGACAGCAACCGCAGCGAGCCATGAAACGGAATGTATATGAAAAAATCCCTTTCTGAACAGTTGTTGAAGTGGTATGCCAAATCCGGACGCGACTTGCCGTGGCGGATTAAGGGCGGCGCTCATCCGAATCCATATGCCGTATTAGTTTCCGAATTAATGCTTCAACAAACCGGAGTTAAAACGGTTATTCCCTACTTTGAACGCTTTATGACGCGTTTCCCGACAATTCGCGATTTAGCTTCAGCTTCGTTGGAAGAGGTTTATCTGTATTGGCAGGGGTTGGGATATTATTCTCGTGCCCGTTCTTTGCATACAACGGCACAAATGATTGTCGGAGAGTATAACGGAATTTTTCCGCAAAATAAAAAAGATGTTTTGAAATTAAAAGGCATCGGCCCTTATACGGTGGCCAGTTTTTTGGCGTTAGCGTTTAATCAGCCGGAAACGGCCGTCGACGGCAATGTGATTCGTGTAATCTGCCGGTTATATCGGCTGACCGAACCGGTGTCGGAGATTATGGACGTTATCCGCCAAAAAGCAGAAGAACTGACGGATCGGAAATATCCCGCGGATTATGCGTCGGCAATTATGGATTTGGGGGCAATGGTTTGTACGCCCAAAAATCCGCAGTGCCTGCTGTGTCCGTGGCAGGAATTCTGTATGTCCAAAGGCGCCGCTGATTTGGAAAAAATCCCTAATCGTGCCAAACTGGCCAAGAAAAAGAGGTGTGGCCGTGTTTATGTAATTTGCAATTCAAAGGGAGAGGTGTTTATCCGTCGCCGCACGGAAAAAGGACTGCTTTCCGGCCTTTATGAATTTCCGTGGTGTGAAGAGGGAGAACTATTTTCCGAGTATAAAATTTTTGCAACCGAAAAAAAAGTGTCCCATATTTTTACGCATATCAATCTCTGTTTGGATATCTATACATTTCAAGCCGAAGAAATATCACTGGACGGAGTATTTGTTGCCCCGGAAGCCTTAAAAGATTATCCGCTCTCAACTCTGATGAAAAAAGTTTATCGTGCTTTTTGTGCCTGATATTCTCTGAAAGCAGCCACAATCATGTCTTCATCGCTGTCCTGCGGCTGCCAGCCAAGTTCCTGTCGGGTTTTAGAAATATCAATTACATAGTTTTCATCGGCAATCATATATTGCTCTTTATACATAAGTTCCAAACCGGCCGTACCTAAAAGGGCCAAAACGGACTTGACGCCTGTCCCCCAGGTCGGAACAACCATGGAATGTGATTTTGCCTGACGGATAAGATTTTTCAAAAGCTGGCGCACAGTCGGCGGGTTTTCCGATCCCAAATTGTAATTAGCATTTGGGACGCCTTTTTCCGCAGCCAGAATAGCCGCTGCGGCACAGTCGGCAACAGATACCATTTGGTAACAATTTTTGCCGGAACCGATGGTTGGAACCGGCAGATTCCATTCAATTAATTTGAATAATTTTTCTAAAATGCCCAGGCGTCCTTTGCCGATAATCATTCTCGGGCGGAAAATCGTAATCTGAAATCCGTTTTGACGGAATTCATTGCAGATTTCTTCAGCTTCTTTTTTGCTTTTGCCATAAAATCCGAACGGCTGACAGGGATGATCGGTTGTTACGGGCAGAAATTGCGGCTTACCGTAAACCATGTCTGTGCTGAAAAAAATCATCTTATCAGCGCCGTCTTGTCGCATTTTTTTCAGAATATTACGGGTGCCGGATGTGTTGGTTCGGGTAAAGAAATCCTCCCGGTTACGGCGGGGGACTTTATGATGATACTGGTTTGCGGCCAAGTGGATGACAATATCGTCCGGCAGAAACGTAAAAGCAAGCGGTTGTGTAATATCCTGTTGAAAGTAGGTACATTCAAAATTCGGTCGTTCAATATCCAAAACGACGGTTTCCGTCTTTTTTTCTTTCAGTTGCCGGATCAGTTCCTGTCCAACAAAACCGGCTCCGCCGATAACAACATATCGCATTATACCAATTCTCCGCTTCTGGCCAAAATAAACACGCCCAAACAAATAATCAAAATCCCCGCAATCTTTTGCAAGGTAAGCGGTTCTTGAAAAAAGAAATATGCCAGAACCGCCGTTATGATATATCCGACACTCAAAAAGGGATAGGCAACGGAGACATTGACCTTTGACAAAACAACCATCCACAAGATAATGCTGATACCGTAGCTGAACATACCGGCCAACAGATAAATATTGGTAAACACCGAGATAATCATATTAAAGATTTGTTCGGCGTTAAGATTGATTTTTCCGATTTTCAGCATTCCCTGACGGATAAAAAGCTGGGCAAAAGCGTTCAGTGCGACGCTTGAAAGGATTAAGAAGATATTATGCAACATTTTTGATCCTATATAAGTTTAAGAAAAATAGCCAAAACATAACCGACATACAAAAAACAGGCCAGAATCAACCCCTTATCCTTAAAAAGATTTTCGGTCGGATCTTCGGCATCGGAACTGCTGTTCAGAATGTAGATATAGCGAAACATGCCATAGATAACAAAAATTACGCTGTAAATCAGTCGATTAGTATCAAAACGGCTGATTGTCTGCGGCTCAAGCGTATACAGAGCATAGCACATAATCGTCAGTGCTACCGTGATCATAATATATTGGTCAACCATCGCATCGGAATACCGATTCAGAACCTGCCTGGTTTCGCTACCTGTTTTCAAAAGTTCCGATTTGCGTTTGGTAAAACCCAAGAACAAAGACAGGAATAAGGTCGTCATAAAAATAAAGCTTGAAACCGGAACGTTAATGGCATAGGCACCGGCATAAACTCTCAGGATAAAACCGACGGCAATAACCATGACGTCAATCAAAACAACGTGCTTCAGTTTAAAAGAGTAAAAAACGTTGAGCAAAACATAGAGGCCGATTGTAATTGCGGTTTTAACGTTTCCTAAAACTTCCAGGCAAAAAACAGCACCGAACAGAACTAAAAAAGCCAGTGCCCAGGCCGTCGGCAGATTGATTCTGCCGCTGGCAATCGGGCGGTTTTTTTTATGTGGGTGCAGGGCATCGCGTTTACGATCAAGAATATCATTAAGAATATAAACAAACGAAGCCGTAAGGCAAAACGCGGCAAAAGCCAACGCCGCGTTAAAATCTGAAGCAAATTCGGTAAATTTCAGCGAAAACAGTAACGGGGCGAGAACAAAAGCGTTTTTTACCCATTGTTTAACTCGAATCAGTTTCAGAATATCTTTTACCATGATAAAAATCCTGTATAGGTTGTCAGAAGATAAAGTACGATTGCGGCATAAGCGCCGGCAAATATGTCGTCCAGCATCACGCCCCAGGCATTCAGGACTTTAGTGTCCGCCCATTTAGCCGGCTGGGGTTTCCAAATATCAAACAGACGAAACAAAAGGAACCCGAAAAGATAGACAGACCAGGCATGAAGGTTTTCAACCAACATGTTTGCGACAAAAGCAAAGCTTAAGAGCTGCCCGGCAACTTCATCAATAATAATGATGGAAGGGTCATGTTTGGTGTATTTCAAAACCTCTTTAGATGCAATGATACCGATGATAAAGCTGAATAAAGCCAGTGCAAGAATTCCCCAAACGCCGTAAAAATAAGCAGCTGCAAATGCAAAAGGAAGGGTCGCAAAAGATCCTGCCGTTCCCGAAGCAAAAGGAAAATATCCAACTCCGAATCCGCTGACAGCGGTGTAACAAAGAAATTTATACATAGTTTATCTGCCTTTTCTTAAAAAATCTTTTTTTATCCGTTCTTTTACTTTATCTAATTCAGTCTTATTGGCAACGACTAAAATATAATTGTCGCTGACATAGACAGAATCTTTGTGCGGCCAAACTTTTGCCTTATTCATTATAAAGTCAGATAATTCCTTGTCCATGTCAGAATTATAGTTTTCAGCTACTTGATCTACCCATAAAGAACTGCCGATAAAATAAGATTTACTTAAAAAATTAAGGATTATTTGAGGAATCCACCCCGGTTGGTATGAAAAATTCAACAATTCCGAAGCTTTTTTGTCATATGGTTTATAATAAAATTTTGTCGCCATATGCGGAAAAAGGCCTATTTGTACATATGTATATTTCTTAGATGGAAGAAAATTCTCTTTTTCTTCAATTCTTTCTAAAAGGCGTTCCTGAATCCGTATTTCATTATCGAAAGCAAATTTCCAAACTTTTTGAATATGCAGATTACCAGCAATACTGAAGATAATAGCAGTGGCGATAGCTAATCCGCCGATATTTTGAACCGGTTGGCGACCTAAAATAAAGATAACGGCAACGCATAAAGTATAAAAATATGCTAATCCGAAAAATTGAATGCGTACAGCATTTGCAACATCGGAAGATGCCGCAACAACCAGAACTAACTGGGTTACAAATAACAGCGCAATCCAAAAGAGCCCCATAGCAAAAAGTTTGGCAATGCAGTGTATTTTTGGTTTGGAAGATATAATGTGGTAAAATGTTGATAGGACAGCTGCCAAAACAATAAAAAGAAGTATCATTTTAAGTGTAAACGTCATAAACGGATATGTATAAAAGAGCGTTTTGAAACTTTCTGTAAAAGCAAGAATAAATTTTTGCGGTATTTCGGACAAAGAAGCGGTTTGGGCATTATATGCCGGGATAAAAATACCTTGTTTTTTGGCAACGGATATTGCCGCTGCAAAAAGAAAACTTCCGCAAAGACCGCTTAAAAAAACATAAAAATGTGAAAAAACAGACTGATATAAGCTTTTGAAATTTATATCTTTTTGCAGCCATTCAATGAAAATCCGCCCGCCTAAAATAATAGCAATATTATTTATAACAGAGGTGTAAGCAGATAATGCATAAAAAATAAGAAGGGACGAAACGGCAAAAAGGATTGTTTTATGTGCCGTACTGGAAACTTCTTTTATTTTATCGGCACTCTGTAAGGCCAAAATTACAATAAAAGGAAGCCAACCGCAGGTAATTGTCATATGAATATAATAAAGCCAAGAAGAAGTATATGGTAAGAGGACAAGAAACAGTGAAACCGGCACATAAACGGAAACCATACGCGGCAGACGCCAGTAATAGCAAAGCATCAGGGCCGAACAGGATAGACCGGCAAAATAAACCAGATTATTGATTATCGGCAGAACTTGTCCGCCAAATAATTGCTGCATTAAAAATGCCGTAAAACGACCTTGATGAAAAGCTTCTTTCCAGTTTATGCCGTAATCAACCGTTCCGAAATCATGATTTCCCCATAAAAAATGAACAGTGTGATACAGAAAAACAATATTTAAAGCAATAAAAGTTGTCCAAAAAGTTTTTTTATACAGCGGATTGATATTTTTATATTGATTTACGAATTCAGAAAGCCAATTTTTATGAGATAGCCTGAAGATGAATGTTCTAAAACAAAAAAGAGTATATAGGGCGGTTACTCCAAATATAATTAAAGCAAGGTTGCCATAATGAATTGACGCATTTCCTTTGATATTTAAAGGGTTTTTATAGATAATAAAAGGGTCAACATGGTCAGAAAGTATTGTTATTGTTTGATTGGAAATTGTTTGCCTTTCAATGTTGTAAAAATTAAAATCTTTCCAATCATCAAGAAAAACTGTATTTTTCCCGGATATTTTTATTGCCTCTAATTGAACATTTCCGGGGTTTTGTCCCAGATCAAGACGAAACAGTTTTAGTTTATGAATCGGCAGCTTAATTGATATTTTTTTTCCAGCCGAAGGCTCCGCCAACAATCTTACAGAATTTTCTTCATTGAATGATTTTTTAGAGGATGATGAATAAAATATTTGAAACTCCAAAGGTTTTTCAAAATCAGCATAAATTGAAACATTTATATTTGAGCCAATATAAAATTTGTATCCCAGCAATAGAGCAAGAATTAAAAGTATAAAAAAAGAAAATTTAGGGTATTTGTTTATATATTTTATCATTTAATGTTCCAAATATAATAAAGCATTGAAAGTTAAAGACAAAATTTCAATTATCAAAATTAGTTGGTGTATTTTATTTTAACGCAAGGAATTCCAAGAACGTAAAAACGTTTGGTCTGTTTTTGGACTTTTTGCCGAAATATGGTAATACCCAAAAATTTTATTCGTAGTTTTGTAATTGAGAAAACTGGAATATTGAAAAGAAAAATTTTCTTTTTGGTAGGGATTTCTCCTGTGGCAGTCATCATCTTATCAGAAGAAAACTGTTTTTTATAAAATTTGGAATATTTTTCATAAATGTTCTGCAAAATATCGAAACGTCCGTTTTTGATTGCGGCATGAATTGTATTCTGTGCCAGAGTTTCGATTTCTTTTTGTCGGGACACTCTAAATTGTTTTTCAAGTGCCCGGTAAAAGTTCATATGCTTATACCCGCATTTTAAAAACCATTCGTCGCTTTTACCGACATTCCACCACAATCCGCCGGCATGTTTACGGTAAACAGCCATAACATCGTCGATAAAGCCGATTTTGCCGGTTTGAGCATGAAGCAAATGCAAAAAATAATCTCCGGGCAAAGAATCTTCCGGAATCAAATCAAGATTGTCTTTATGGAAGCGCCAGCGGTAAACGACAGAATTCGTTTGGATATAATTATGTTTCAGCAGGTCATGTAAAGTAGTAATCTTTTTTCGGAAACGAAAACTGGGGGAGGGAAAGATACTGTCTTTTTGAGATTTGTCTTCCCAAACGACCTTAACCGGATGGAAACAAATTGAACATTCCGGATGTGCATCCAAAAAATCAACCTGTTTTTGCAATTTTAACGGATCAGTCCAATAATCATCCCCTTCGCACAGTGCAACATAGGGAGTCTTGACCAGTTTTGCAATGTCAAGGAAGTTTTGTTCTCCTCCAACATTTTGAACATGAAAAATAGGTTTGATGATATCTGGATATTTTTTAGCATATATTTCTATGAGATCAATTGTTTTGTCTGTGGAACAATCATCGCCAATATAGACAACAAAAGGGAAAGATGTTTTTTGCTTTATAAAACCGTCCAAGGTTTGTTGAATGAATTTTTCATGATTATAACTCATAACAAGAACGGATATTTTGTCTTTCATAATATTTTTTCCATTTCAATTATATTGTTTTCTGAACTGATAGGTACAAACCCAAATTTTATGTATAAGTGTATTGCTGCAGGATTATGAACATTAACTTGTAAAAATAACTTTTTTAGGTTAAAATCATTTTTGGCTTTATTAAGAAGTAACGTCATTGCTTTTGTTGCAATTCCAAGTCCCCAATAGTTCTTATCTCCGATAAAAATATGAAAATCGGCCGATGCTTCTTTTATTGCCGTTAATTGAATATTTCCGATATATTTTGAATCTGCTAATATGGCAAAACGTTTTTCATCAATTCGCTGCAAGACTGTTTCGATCCACTGCAGCTCAATTTCAGGGGTAACCTTAATGTTGGGTTTAGATCCCGTATATTTCCAAACCTCAGGATCATTACGCCATTGATAAGAAATAAGAGCATCTTCTTTTTGTAACGGGCGAATCTCTACGAGCATATAACCTCACAAATTCTATGCATATCATTAATACTGTATCGTTGATCTAAAGGAATAGGTAAAAGATTTTGTTGCAAATACAAAGAGTAGCTGTCAATATTGGCCTCTGCTTCGATTCCAGGCCAATATTGTGCAACATAAATTTTGTGAGAAATAAGTTTTTTGCGCAAAGACTGCGCATTATTAACCAACAAAGGATAAGCAAGAGGAACATCGGAATTATCCATATTCGGGATATACTGGTTAATATAAGACAGACTTTGATGCAAGAAATTAAAATTTTCCAATCGAATCTTTTTAGTTTTTTGATAATTGATATTTGACATCAGTGCTTGAGTAAGCTTTGACATTAACCTAATTGGTTTCTGAGAAAGATAATCATCATTTTGTATAAAATCGTGATACGCATCAGAAGCAGGTACATCATGCCGTTTTAACAAATGAGAACACAAAAAATAGGATTCATCGGCTTCTGTTATTTCTAATTTTTTTGCACAATTAAGCAATCCGCCGTCAGGCAAACCAAAAAATTTACGAGGGCTGTAAAAGGAGGCCAGTCCACAATGAGGAGCATAAAAAGCTTGAGCATTATCAATAATTAAATTTTCATACTTGGCAGCTAAAGCTTTTACTTTTTTTCCGCAAACTCCAAAATAATTATTATATAAAACAAAAGCATTTTTAGTTTGATTAGATAAATCAAATTCCCAATTTTCATTTATGTCATAAAATACTATTTCGCAATTTTCTGCACGTATTGCCTGCCAAATAACGGGACAGGTATAATAAGGGACAAAAAGTTTTGAAATTTGATAGGCTCTGATAATATAACGAAGAGCATTTCTAGCAGTATTAAGCCTTATCATTTCTGAATGATAAGGACTATTGCCGTAACACTCCAATTCAAAATATCCACCAATCTCTTTCATACTACATTCCGTTTTTTATAAAAGTTCATATTGATCCAACATTTTGTTAATTTCTTCCGGAGAATTAAACATCATTACGTCGACAATAGATAAGCCGGGAATAAAAGGATTATTAAATTGGTGATAAGAAAACTCTTTCATTTTCAGAAAAGATAGCTGAATGCCATCTTTGAAAAATTCTTCTTGAGAGTAAAGAGCTTGCCCACCAATAGCATTAATGTATTGAGAGCCTTTCAGGAATAAAACAATAGCTTTTACTTTTTCAGATGATTTCAGAGTATGATCAATTGGAAGAGAAGAAGAAACAATAAGCTCACTCTTTATCTTTAAAAAGGAATGTATTTGTTTTATTGAATTAAAGATATAATCAAACAAGTTATTATTTTCATATAATATAATTTCTTCAATAATTGGAAAATTCTGAAGAAAATAAGGCGCCTTTTGGTAAGCATTTTTTAATCTTGCCACTAAGGCCTTTCTGTCAAATGTGGAAGAAATAAAACGATCCCTGACATCAAGATAATCAGATGCTTTTTCTAAATTAATAGTAAATAATTCATCATGCCCGTTTTGTAAAAAACGATTTCGGTTGAACCAGCCTTTTTTAGTATATTGAATATTATCATAAATGACATATTTATCTACAGCATTCATTAATTGCCAATATCCCAAATACGGAAAAAAATAAGGCTGCATAATTCCGATTTTCATTTTTTATCTCCGCTCTTTCTTTATTTCAACGATAATTTTCTTCTTTTTAGAAACAGGAAAACCGAAAGAAAAAAGTTTTTTCTGCTTTTTCTGATAGTTTATGCCAAACACATTTCTCAAGTGATTACAAAACAGTTCGGCATATTTTGAGTCAAACAGAGTATCATAGGTTGCGGCACATTTACACAGCTCCAGTACCTGTTCGGTTTGAGATTTTCCCGACCATTGTCCGGATGGCAAAATTCGATAAACCGAACAGACGTCTTTTAAGAAAATTCCGTCGGCTTTGTCCAACATATACATATTCAATAGATAATCGGCCGCATTCCCTTCAAAATAGCTTTGCGGAAGCGCATCCAAACCTTTTTTCCGATACATACAGCAAGAAAAATTGCCGACCGGATTTCCTTTTTCAATCAGATCCCGAATAGAGAAAGTGGTTTTTAATTTTTTCTTTACAGCTGGAATATGAGCACAAATTTCCTGCGTTTCTTCCATTAACAAAGAAATATCCGTAAAGCACATAAGAGCTTTCGGATTGTTTTTAAGCAATTGGTACTGTTTCAAAAGTTTATGCTCATCAGTCCAATAGTCATCGCCTTCACAAATGGCGATAAATTCACCGCGGCAATTATGAAAACAATCCTGCATATTTTTTAACATCCCCAAGTTTTGAGGACGGGGTAAAATCTTGATTCTGTCAGGATATTGAGAAGCATAACCGGAAATAATTTCTGAAGTCTTATCCGTTGAGCAATCATTGCCGACAATTATTTCATACTCAGGACAGTTTTCTTGTTTCAAAATACCTTCAAGAGCCTGAGCGACATACTTTTCTTGATTGTATGTTGTTAAAACAACGGAAATAATTGGTCTTTTATTCATAAAGTATTATCCTTTATAATCCTGCAGATATGTTCAATAGTTTCATTTTCCAACCCGACATACAAGGGGAGACAGGCAATGCGGCAGCTGATGTCTTCGGATATCGGACAAGCCTGCCTGCTGTTAAGATAGGGCAGGGTATTAAGGCTCGGATAGAAGTAACGGCGCGGGAAAATCCCCTCCTTATTCAAAGCGTTAAAGACATCCAATAATTCTGTCTCCGATTTGAAAATAACCGGATAGTAGGCATAGTTATATTCCAAACCATCCTGAGGTCTGGGACGCTTGAGGCAGCCTTGCAACAGATTGTCATATAAATCACTGGCGCGTTTCCGATCGGCAATAATTTCGCCGATATAAGGAAAGTTTGCCAGTCCCATGGCGGCGTGAAATTCGGATTGTTTGCCGTTAATACCCAGTGAGAAATGCTCATCTTCGTTATGGCCAAAACGCTTGATCAAGTCCAATTTGTGATCGTCTTCGTCATTTTGAACAATGCAGGCGCCGCCTTCAACGGTGTGGAACAGCTTGGTGGCATGAAAAGACAATGTAGAAACGTCTCCATAATCTAATAAGCTTTTCCCCTGATAGCGGCTGCCAAAAGCATGTGCGCCGTCATAAATGACTTTCAATCCGTGCTGTTTGGCAATTTCCCCGATTCTTTTAACGTCACAGGCATAGCCGAAGACATGGACAGGCATAATTGCTTTGGTTTTCGGTGTAATCAAAGCCTCGATTTTATTCGGGTCAATCGTAAAATTATCCGGCTCAATATCGGCGAACACCGGTGTACAGCGTTCCCATAAAATGCTGGAAACCGTAGCGACATAAGAAAAAGGCGTGGTAATAATTTCGCCTTCGGTGATGTTTAAAGCCCGCAATGCCAGCTGCAAGGCAATAGTACCGTTGGTGACATACTGCAAATTTTTGACGCCCAAAAATTTTTCCAGCTTCTGCTCCAATTCCTGCACCAAAGGTCCGTGATTGGTCAGGATTCTGTTTTGAAAAACAGAATGTATAATCTGCTCGTATTCGCCTTCCGGAGGCATAAAAGATTTAGTTACATAAATATTTGTCATTACTCCGTCGCCGCCTTATAACAAAGGTTCCGGGGAGTTCGAAAATACTGTGCAGTGCGTATCCCTTGGTTTTTAAAGCTGTTAAGCTTCTGAACATGGCACAAGGCTCCCCGGTATAAGTTTTCCGGAAAAGCAGCTTTGTCATGAAACAATCCAACTCTTCCGAACCAAAAAAGCCACCTTGCAAAGGCGGCCGGAGAGTTAGAAAATCATATGTCAAGTCATGATCCTTTAGCCTTTAAAACCACAAATCAGAGATAGGAGTGGTTTCTGAACATACGCTAAAGCTCCCCGACCTCTGTCGGGGATATGTACTGCACGTGCAGCTTTCGGTGCATATCGGGCACCGCTTGACATAGGGCTTTCTAAGACCCCGTACCTTCTTTACAGGTACTAAGCGTCCGTCGGACGCCTGCCAACACCATAAGTCATATCAATTTAATATGCAAGAGCTTTTTTATTAATGGAGAATATCTAATATGTTGATATTAAAAATGGCGGACGAAATCGCTGTAATTGCCAGCTCAATGCCTGCCGCAACAGCTATTTTTCGGATGATTTGGTGCATATTTCATCGTTCCGGCTGAAAAACAGAGCATCAAAATTGATTTGAAAATACTGCCACATTTTATTTTCCGGCAAGTTGTTTTTTTCAAGACTGTCTTCGCGCAGCAGGTTGAAAATGTCCTCATGTTCAATATCTTCATATTTATAGCGATACTCTTTTTCCATAAGCCGTTTCCTCATAAAGCAATTGTTTTGATCAAATCTCCCAGCCAGACATCAATACCCTGGTTGAGCATTTTGCGGAATTGCGTTGCATCATCTGGATTCGAACTTTGCAGGATATCCAAAAGCTCCCAGTCCCGGAGATTGTCCACATATTCGCAGAATTCCAGGACAAGGTTGGCTTTGCGTCCGTAAGAAAAGGCATTTTGAAATTTGTTTAATTCAAAGGTTGCAAACAATTCGTCGGCCGCTTTTTTCATCTGTTCAAAATTTACAGGCATACGCAATTAGTCCATACCATTTATTAGTACGGACTAATCTACGATAATTGTATTGTCGATGTCAAGCAAAAAATATACGCTATACGTATTTTATGAGCTAGATGCGTTTAATGACGCCGACGGCCCTTCCAATGATGGAACATTCTTCAATACTGCGTTTGTATGATGTGTGTTTGTCATTGTCGGAGATTATATTCAGCATCTGCGGAGATGTATTCGGCACAAGTTCGATTCTCTTAATGGCAACGCCAAGACCGTCCCACAGGGCAAAAATGCCAGAAGGAGAGGGGCGGCGCCCTTTTTCGGATGTGTCTATGATAACTTTGTCGCCCGAGGCAATTGTCGGATACATGCTGTCGCCCAGTGCTTCAATAATGTAAACATTATTATGCTTAACTTTCATTTCGTCCAGATAATTTGAGGGAATGTGCCAGTTGTCTTTGACATTGGCCATGTGAACATCTTCGTTATAATTGCAGGTAATATCATTAAGAAAGTTGGTTGGGATGTGCCAGCCGTCTTTAACGTTATCTGCGCAGATGGTATTGCCGAACTGGTCGGTGATATTGCTGGTGGAGGCGCTTTCTGCGTTTCCGCAGCCGCCGTAAACGTCTATTTCGGGAACATAACTGCCGGAGCGGTCATCAGGACCGTAAATTTCTCCGTTTCCTCCAAAATGGATTTGATCGCTCATTCCGGAATTGAAGTTGATCATGCTGTCCAGTCGGACGCCGAGAATGGTGGCGGCCTTATAAATTCTATCCAGCGGAATAGCTTTGGTTTTCCCTGAAAACAGTTCGTATACTCGGCTGGGAGGCCAGTCCAGTTCTTTTGCAAAACGTGAAGGGTTGCTGCCCAACTCAGTCAGTCTGGTTTTAAGCCATGCCCATCTATTCATTGGTGTTCTCCTTGTGAATGTGTGCACCGGTTTGTCGGGTACATTAAAATTATACGTTAATAGTAGCGTATAAAAGATTTTTTGTAAATATACGACTTTAGTAGAAAAATGACTTGACTTTGTGGTACGGTTATCGTATAAAATGGTGCTCGGTGTTATTTAATAATTTTCTTATATAATATGGAGCTGATTATTTTATGGTATTAATGAGAACAGTTGAAGTCGTTGTTCATGAACATCCGGGAGGACGGAAAAGACTTTGCCGTCGCCGTTTGCAAGATGCCAGACTGTGGGAACAGATTGAAGGTAATCATCTTGAACGCGCGGCAATTCGTTTGTGCAGAGGATATTCTTATATTTGCTGGGGCGGCAGGATTAAAACCTCATCATGGGTCGAATGCGGGATATCCTCCCGGGATCCGTTTCTTTGCATGGAAGATGACAGTCTTGATTATCTGATTCGGTGCAAGAAGGAATATCTCCGCTGGGCGGAAGAATGTGATCGGAATAAATTAAACCGGACAGCCGTTATGGACATTCTTTTTTTCGGAAAATCTGCCAGTGAAGTTGAAAAAAATTATCGCAAGCGCCATGGGTGGGCTGTGAAAAATCTGGTTGAAGCTTTGAAATTACATGGATAAAAATGGATTTTTAAAAAGTTATCCACAGGTATTGACAAATCGGGAAAATAATTGTATAAAAAATGCATAATGGATGTTTTTATATCTAAATTAATAAATCCGCCTTTCAAGGCGGTTTTTTTATATAAGAAACATCGACCTGATTTTGTAAAAACAATATAGAAATCTTATGCGGGTTGGTCCCGCGCCTCAAACTTTGGTCGGAGCCTTTGGTTCCGGCCTTTTTTTATAACCTGATGAAAGGAATGAAAAATGAAAGCAAAAGAAGTTGAACGTCTGGAAAAGATGTTCAATAATATGTCGGATGACGAAAAGCATAAATATCTTTTGGCGGAATATGACCGGTTGGTCGGCAGGGATTCTAATGCTTGGGACGATGAAAGTGAAGGCCTTGATGAAGCCTCGGCTGTTGAACCGGAATCTAATAAATTTCTGGAAACCCGAAGATTGAAAGAACGTTATGCACCCAGCCGGGTTGAAACCTGGAGTTATGACCTTAAACCGGTAACGGATGATACCGAGCATCAGCGGAATATTGCCAATTATCCGCTGAACCATCCCATATACCAGACACGGGAACAGAGTTTTCCCAAACCGCAGGGCAAACCTTACGTTCGTTTTGACGGCAAAAACCTGTACTGGCAGGACGGAGATACATCTTCCCGCAGCTGGCGTGCCATGTCCGGACAACCATGGGCACAGGATGTATTAAGCCAGAGAAATGTTGATGAAGGTCCGATTCCCGAAGGCGTTTGGACTTTAGATTATTCGACCAGGTTAAACGCCTATCGCAATAAAAATGATTGGAACGGACGCAACAAAGCTTCCTGGGGGGAAGACCTGGTGAAAATAAAACCCAAGTCCTGGACAAACACTCATGGGCGTGACGGTTTTAATCTCCATGGCGGAAAAGAATTTGGTTCGGCAGGTTGTGTAGATTTGTCAAAGGGAAGTTCGGATTTTATGCGCTATTTGGATGACTACGGAAACGACATGGATTTGGTTGTCGAATATAAAAATCTGCCCCTGTCTCAAAAATATAAAAAATAATGGTTGTATTTAAAATAATTTTCTATTAACATAAAATCGTATGTTCATATTCAGGAGTTTCAAACATGGAATACTTCAAAAAAATGGCGGCGGTTGTGCTTGATTGTGTTTTCGGCATTATTTGGGTTATGTTTTACTGGCATATCCTGAAATATTGTTTTGATGCCTTTATCTTTTGCGGCCCGCCTATGGTCAACGGTCATTTCAATATGTACATGTTTACCGGATGGTTGCTGTTTTTCGGTATTGTTTACTGGAAGCCGTGCATTGGGTATTTTAAGGAGTTTTTTATTGAAAAAATTTCTTTGTCCGAGCGTTTGGGGCTCCTGATTCAAAGTGGCGTTTTTATGCTGACGTTTTTATTGTGCGGCGCGTTGTTGTACTGGATTTGTTCAAACTCGGGAGATTGGGGAAAAGCTTCTTTTTTCTGGTGCCATACGGAGCTTCACGACCAATTTTTATCTTTTGTAAGGGGGTACAATGGTTAAAAAATTGAATTTTGCGTCTTTTCTTTATTGGGCGGGAGTCGTTTTATCATATGCGGTTATTATAAGCATGGCCGTCTACTATTATCAAATGATTCAACCTCTGGAAATTTTCCCCAACCGAGAAAACCACATTTTGATTTGGACAGCCGTATTCATTGTGGTTTCTCTCATTGAGCTCAAACAAAACTTCTTGCGGGGAGTGCAGGAACTCACTGTTCCGGGAAACGGAGCATCCGTATTTCTTCGGCAATGGACCTGTTTGCTGACACTGATGGCTGTTTTTGTTTTTTTAATGGCTTTTCTTCGCGGAGCTGAAGTTTGGGTCGTAAGATTTATGCAGCTTTTTATCTTTTGACCGCAGCAATTTCAGATACCTATTGGTGCCGGGGCTAAAACCCCGGCTTTTTTGTTAATTGGTAGGGAAAGGAAAATGAATGACACAAAAAAAAGAGTAAAAAAGTTCGTAAAGAAAGAACCTGAACTTAAAATTGAGATTGCCGAAGTTTTTCGGCCGTTGTTGAGCGAAGCTCGGCGCATAAAATTTTATTACGGCGGCCGCGGCGGCGGAAAATCATATGCTTTTGCCGACAGTCTGCTGCTTTTGGGGCGCCAAAAAAAGTTGTTTATTGCCTGTCTGCGGGAAATTCAGGATTCTATCAAAGATTCGGTTTATAAACTGTTATGTGACCGTATTAGTGCCTGGGGATTGAACGATTATAAAATTTTTGAAAATAAAATCGAGAACACGGTTACCAAAACCAGGTTTGTTTTTAAAGGATTGCGCGATCAGGACGTAAATAACATTAAATCGCTGGAAGGCGTGGATATAGCCTGGATTGAGGAGGCACAGACAATTACGCGAAAATCCTGGAATATTTTAAATCCGACCATTCGCAAAGACGGTTCGGAAATTTGGATTTCCATGAACAGAGAAGAGGAAAACGATCCGTTGTGGGTATTAGTCGGATCCAAACCGGATGAACGCACGTTGGTTTGTAAGGTAAATTACTGTGATAATCCTTTTTGTCCTGAAGAACTTAAACTTCAAGCCGAAAAATGCAGGCGTGAAAACCCAGAGGATTATAAGCACATCTGGTTGGGAGAACCGATTCGGCAAGGCGATTACAAACTGATTTCCTCTGTATCGGTTCGGAATGCTTTTGTTTCCAAGATATTGTCGTCGACATCTCCTTTGGTGGTTGGTTTGGATATTGCCCGTTTTGGCGATGATCAGACGTCTTTTTGTTTTCGCCGCGGCAGATGGTGTATGCGTTTTGAAAGTTATCGTAAATTGGATAATGTGGAAGTTGCCAATCTGGCAACCAACATCATCCGCAGCCAAAAGCCGCACCGCCTGTTTATGGATGTTGGCGGTCAGGGAGCCGGTGTTTACGATATTCTCAAAGACCGGGGTTTTGGTGAGATTATTCGTGGTGTTTATTTCGGAGAAAAAGCTTTAAACGAAGAACGTTACAGTAACCGCCGGGCGGAGATGTGGGACGAAGTACGCCAATGGCTGTCGTCAAAACCTGAAGTCCAGCTTCCGGCAGACGAAGAGCTTTTAGACGATTTGACTTCTGTCAATAAAAAATACGACCGCCGCGGAAGGCTTCAGCTTGAGGAAAAGGATGAAGTGAAGAAGCGCCTCGGAAGGTCGCCCGATAAAGGGGATGCTTTGGCGCTGACTTTCGCCGAACCTGTTTATGACGACGGCGAGCCGCAAATATACGGCAACGGTCGGCTGACATATGAAGATTTGTTTAACAATACAGCAAAAAGGAGCAATGAATGGTAAAAGCTGTCATGGACCGGGTGTTTATCCGGTTGCAACCTAAAGAAGCCGCCACAAAAGGCGGTATTTTTTTAACAGAAGATCACGAAGCGGAACGCACAATCGGAATTGTGGAAAGCATCGGGCCGGAAGTCAGGAGCGTTAAACCGGGAAACAAGGTGTTGTTTCATGTATTTGATGATCTTCCGAGCTACGATCCAGATGTAGTTGTCGTCAGGGAAAAGTCTTTGTTGGGAGTATTTGAAGATGAGTAAACAAAAGGAAGTTGAAGAGTGGATTAAGAAAATATCGGCAGCAGAAAAAAAATACGGTGCCTATTATAATCTGATCAAGGAAACTCGCAGTTTCTATAAGGATAATAACGGGCTGCGCCAAAATGACGGGCATTACAACATTTTTTGGTCTACAATTGAAACGATGAAGCCATTTTTATATTTCAAGCAGCCGCGCCCGTATATTGAACGCAGCAATAAAACGGCATCGGCAGTAGAGAACGCTGCTTGTGAAATTCTTTCCAAGGCTCTGGCCTGGGATTTAGAAAAATTTGACTTTGACAGCGTTGTCAAATATGCCCGCAATGATTTTCTCATCAGCGGTTGCGGCATTATCTGGGAACGTTACCGTCCAGAATTTAAGAAGCTTTCTTCTCCGAGTGAAAAAGAAAGTGAGGTTGAGATAAAAAGTTCAGAGAAAGTCATATCTGAATATGTTAATCCGGAGCAGTTTTTGGCAGATTGCGATAAAGTAGGCATTTGGGAAGACGTTACATGGATTGCGCGCAAAATCTTTATGACTAAACAGGAAGCGATCGATGCCTTTGGTGAAAAGAATTGCCTTGAACTGGTAAAATACGGAGAGCAAGATTATCAGAACAAAGAAACCTGCATTTATGAAATTTGGGATAAAAACAGCAGAAAAGTTTATTGGCTTTCAAAAGAAAAAGATTCCGATTTTTTGAAAGTAATTGACGATCCTTTTCATTTGAGCGGTTTTTTCCCTTGTCCGAAACCGATTTTTGCCACTCTGACCAATGACAGCATTATTCCGGTTCCGGACTATTGCCTGATTAAGGAGTTATTAAGCGAGCTGAACGGAATAAATTCCAGAATGCGCCTGACGATGCAGGCACTCAAAGTCAGTGGAGCTTATGACAATTCTTTTCCGGAGCTGGCCGGTATTTTCAATAAGGATGTGACTCTGGTTGCCGCAAAGGATTTTCAACGTCTGAAAGATGCCGGGGGTTTGCGCGGAATCCTGGATTTTATTCCGATTGAACAATATGTAACGGCTTTGCAGCAATTGGCTACCCGCCGCCAGGATATCATAACTCAAATTTATGAGGTTACGGGGGTATCAGATATTATGCGCGGCAACTCCGATGCCGGGGAAACGGCAACCGCGGTTGCCAAAAAAACAAATTTCGGTACTCTGCGTAATCAGGACCGGCAGAATGATATGCAGCGTTTTATCAAAGATTTGTTCTGTATCAAAGCCGAAATCATCTGTGAATTGTTTTCCAAAGATACTTTGGTCGGTTTCTTGTCGCCGGACAAACGTCAGAACAAAGCTTTGGCAGATGCGGCTGTTGCTTTGCTTAAAAACGAAAAAATGCGCGGGATGCTGTTAGAGGTGGAAACCGACAATGTGTTTAACGCAGACGAAGAAGCCGTCAAAACGTTGAACGGTGTAAAAACTTTGGGCGATCTGATAAATGCGGCTTTGCCGGTCGTCAGCCAGCAGCCGCTTTTGCTGCCTTTATACCGGGCGATGATTGAAGCCGTCTGCGTTTCTTTGCCACAGGCCAGATCTTTTGAAAATGTTTTGGAAAAAGTCTTCAACGATATCAGCAAAGACCTAAACGAACCGGAACCTCCGCGGCAGCCGGATCCGCAGCTGCAGCTGGCGCAGGAAAAGCTTAATTTGGAGCGGGAGAAAAACCAGCTGAAGTCCAGAGAATTGGATATCAAGGAATTCAGCGAAAAAGCCAAGGTTGAACAAACCGATAAGGAAATGAAACTGCAAAGCGGATTTAAGATACAGGAGATTGCCGATGAACGAAAAAAAACCAACGCCATTGTCGGCGAACGAAAGCCGGTCGTTATTACGCAAAAGGTCCCTTTACCGTTGCGCCCCAAAAAAGTCGACAATAATGTGACGACAGGTTATGTAAAGGCCTTTGAGTAATCAAGGAGGCAGCCGTGGGAAAGAAAAAATTTGATTATGGTCAGATTTTGGACGAACTGGAAGAAGCAAGGCTGCTTGCACTCAGAAACGAATCTCCGTCGGCGGCAATTTCTGCTTCTTTGGGCAAAGCTAAAGTGTTGGCTTTGATGAACGGAGAAAACAAAAAAGCCGGCGATATTTCCGAGGCATATAAACAGGTTCTGGTTGAATTTGTTTAGGCTGCCGGAACATATTCGTGCGGAAAGTTTTTGCATTGACGGTAGCCCTGGAGTATCAGGGCTTTTTTATTTTGGAGAAAAAGATGGTTTATTTCAGCCGGGAGTGGACGGACAGTCTGCTGCTGCCCGACGGAAGCATTGCGTCTTCCGTAGCCGGGCTTGAGAAATATATGAAGGCTAACAATTGCGCCTTAAGAGAAGATTACTCCGACGAATATCTGAAAGCAAGGCGCCGGCGTAATGAAAAAGCTCAGAGGGATGAACTCTTCTCTGAGTTCATCCACAATTATAAAAGGAGTATATGGTATGAGTAACGAAAAATCAAAAAGTTTCAATTATCCGGCTTCGGTTCGGGCTACATCGGAAGGCTCGGGACAAAGTCCGGAAAAAATAGCGGGGGAAAACGATGGGAAAGTCGACGCCTATCTGGAAGCTCCCCGCTCGTATAAAAAGGAATATGCCGAAGTTTTTCGGACGCTTCCGCCCGATTTGCGCAAATATCTGCACGAAAGGGAAAGCGAAACCGAACGCGGTTTTTCCAAAATCAACAATGAATTAAACAGCCGCCGTTGGATAGACGAAATTTTTAACCGCCGTATTCAACGCTTGGAGCGTCTGGGCATCCGTCATCCTCAGGAATGGGTGGAGGCCATGGCGTATATTGACGATGCGCTGGAAAAGGATCCCAAAGGAACATTGCGTTTCCTGGCTGATGTTTACAACATTGATCCCAGGGTAGCCATGAATGCTTCCGTTCATGGCTACCCGCTTGTCGACAGCAGCAATTTTGATCGCATAATCGACAGGATTCAACAGTTGGAAGATAAATTGGGCGAATATTCCGAAGAAGTCCGGGCCCATAACCTGTGGACCGAAAAGGCCGAAGAGGGAAAAAAAGCGAAAGAGGCTTCCTTTGCGCCTAAAGGCAAAAATTCCGATGTCGATTTATCCAAGCTGACCACCCGGGAAGTCTTGGAGCTGCAAATGGCCGATTGGGATGACTAGCTGTCTTTTTACTTAATTTTTTACAAGAAGGAAAATAAAATGGCAAATCATGATTATAATGAATTGTTAACGACCACGTTAACCAGCCGTACCGGAAAACTGGCGGACAATGTCAGTACCAACAGCGCGCTGTTTAACCGTTTGAAAGAAAAATCAAAAATCCGTCCCATTTACGGCGGTTCCAAAATTTTGGAAGAGCTTGAGTATGGCGAAGGCGATATGACCTGGTATTCCGGTTACGATACCATCACCTATACGCCGAAACAGCTGTTTACCGCAGCCGAATACAGTCTGAAACTTTGTGCTGTACCCGTGGCAATTTCCGGTGAAGACCTGTTGAAAAACTCAGGCAAGGAACAAGTCATGGATTTGTTTGAAAAGCGCGTGGACAACGCTGTCAAAACCATGAGCAACAAGATGGCTGCAGCCGTTTACGGCGACGGAACGGATTCCGGCGGCAAAGCCATCGGCGGTTTGGCTCTGCTGGTTGCCGATGCTCCGGAAACCGGAACCGTCGGCGGTATTAACCGCGCAACTTCAGGAAATGAGTTTTGGCGCAACAAGTCTACCAAGACGGATTCGCCCCTGACCAGTGAAACCATCCGCCCGGCCATGGATAAAATGTATTTGTCCCTGTGCCGCGGGACGGATAAGCCGGATTTGATCGTCTGCGGCAATGAACTGTACAGCTTGTATGAAGATTCGCTGGTAAATATGCAGCGTTTTACGGACAGTAAATTGGCCGATGCAGGTTTTGCGACGGTAAAATTCAAAGGCGCCGACGTTGTTTTTGACGGCGGACAGGGCGGACATTGCCCTGAAGATAAAATGTACTTCCTCAACACCAATTACATTTATCTTCGCAACCATAACGACCGCAACATGAAAGTAATTGACGGTGACCGCATGGCCGTTAATCAGGATGCTTATTACCGGATTATCGGTTGGGCCGGCAACATGACAATGTCTAATGCTTCGCTGCAGGGTGTTTTGATTAATAAAACATCTTCTCCCGAACCGGAAGATCCCGAAACTCAGTCATAACAAAATACGGCTGTGCCCCGATATGGGGCACGGCTTTTTTAATTAAAGGGACAAGTCATAATCAGGACGAAAGGAATAAAAATGGATTTTTTAACATTTGAAAAGATTGCCAAAAATACGCAGCCGGAAGAAGGAATTTTTGCCCGCTTTTATGATCGCACGGTCAAAACAGGACGGATTGACAAACAAGGTTTTCCGGTATTTGAAAATGTCTGTTTTTGCGAAATACGTCTTAAAGACAATAATTCCGAGGTTTTTGACCAGCCGGCGACGGAAGAAAAAAAGAAACGTTTCCCCGCCGAATACGCACGCTATCTTCTGGCTAAAAAGCAGGCAGAAAAAGGAACTCCGCTTGAGCAGTTCGCTTTTTTGACGGCTTCGGAAATAGAAAGTCTGAAAATCAGGGGGATTTTTACTGTTGAAGCCCTTGCGGAACTGGATGTGCAAAAGGCGGAAGATTTAGGAGTTGCCCGGGAACGCGCTTTGGCCGTCAAATTTACGGAACAGGCTGCCTCCAACACGGCGCTTGCCGGTTGGCAGGAGAAAGAAGAAAAATATAAATCCAAAATCAAAAAACTGGAAGAACAGTTGAAATCTCTTAAGAAGAACCGCGCGTGCCGGGAAGGAGAGTAAAAATGAAAAATATTTTACAGATATGCCAGGATGCCGCCAGCCTGGTGGCAACCCAGAGGCCTCAAAACCTGTTTAACGAGGACAGTCAGCAAGAGGCGATTTTTCTGAGCGTTGCCAAAGACACGCTTGACAGTCTGCTGCGTTACGGCGATTGGCAGGAACTGACAAAAGAGGCCAAATTTAGAACGATTGAAGGCAAATGTAATTACATTATCAAAGATTTCTGCGAAGATTTTTATTGTCTGATTAATAATACCGTTTACGTTAAAGACACTGCGGAAAAGATTATTGGTTCCGTAACTCCGGAACAATGGATGCGCGATAAATATTTCAATGTTCCGGATCTGGATTTGAAATTTAAGATTCAAAACGGCATGATTAAGTTTTTGACGCCGCCGGCCGGAGACTTGTCAATCGTTTTTCAGTACCGTTCTTCCGTAATTGTTTTTGGCGGCGTAAACGGTTGCTGCGGAGAGGAAAAGTCTGATCTGACGGCAAATACCGATATCCCGGTTTTTGACGAATACCTTGTCAAAAAAGGCATCGTCTGGCGTTGGTACCGCCGCAACGGCATGCCGTACGAAGAAGAGTTCAATGAATATGAGCGGGAAGTTAAAAACCGTTTTGCTTCCGGTCTGGCGGCCAAAGACATCAATCTGGCTGCCGGTTGCGGCAGTTGCAATCTTGGGGGAGTGATAATCAATGCAGCAAAGAGTAATTAATCGTTCCAATAAATCTGCCAACTACACGTTGCCGGCACCTATCGGCGGTCTCAATGTAAGGGACAGTCTGGATACAATGGCTGCGACAGACGCCATCGTGATGGACAATTATATTCCGACGGAAACTAAAGTTATGCTTCGCAAAGGGTATGTAAGCTATGCCAATCTCGGACATGCCGTTCATACGCTTATGGAGTTCAAAAAAGACGGAGAAGAACGTTTTTTTGCAATCGGCGGCGGAAAGTTGTGGGATATCAGCAGCCGGGACAATATAAAGGATTTGCAAAAAGATTATAATAACAGTGAATGGCAATATTGCCAGTTTCGCAGCCGATTACTTATGGTTAACGGATACGATGCGCCGCAGAGCTTTTATATCAGTGAGGGCGGAGATATCTGGGAAGATGCGGAATTCAGCGGCGACGGGCTGATTTTGCAGAAATTGATCAACGTCAGCGTCTGCAAACAGCGTTTGTTTTTTGTCGAGCGCGGAACCCTGAATGCCTGGTATACGGAAGGCGTGGGGGAGGTTCAGGGAAATTTGCTGAAGTTTGACCTGTCTTCAATTGTACGCCGCGGCGGAGAACTTTTAGCTGTTGCTTCCTGGACGCAAGATGCCGGACAGGGTGTGGATGATCTGACGATTTTTATTACTTCCGAAGGGGAGGTGGCCGTTTACCGTGGCAGTGATCCGAGCGATGCCGATGATTGGAGTTTATGCGGCGTATACCAGATGAGCCGCCCGATAGGTTATCGCTGTGCCATGCAGTATCAGGGAGATGTTGTCATTATTTGCGAGGACGGATATCTTCCGATGTCTAAAGCATTATCTCTGGACAAAGCCAATTCATCTCAGATTTCTTTTTCGGATAAAATCCGTGGGTTGGTTTTAGAAAGAACTAAAAGCGGCAAACACAAAAGCGGTTGGCAGTCAATTATTTATGGCCGCGGAGGATATGCGTTGTTTAATGTTCCCGTTTCCCAGCAGTTTGAACAGCATGTCGTGAATGTAAACACCGGTGCCTGGTGCCGCTTTACCAATATTCGTTCTTTTTGCTGGGGACTGTTTGGCGACAGGCTTTATTTCGGATCCGACGAAGGCGTTTTTTTGTTTGACGAAGGGTATTCAGACAATAAAACGCACATTATGGGTGTTGTTGAGCAGGCCTACAGCAGCTTAGGGACTCCTAATTTGAAGAAAATACAACTGATTAATCCACGGACAAAGTCTTCAACTAAGTATGCTTTGGTTGTTTACACAAACATGGATTTTGAAAGTCAGGACAAGTCTTATGCCGAAAATATCGGCGGCAGCGGGCTCACCAAATGGAATAACGTTGCCTGGAGTTCGCTTGGCAATCCAATCGGAACCAAATGGGCAACCCTGAAGGGAAAAATCCGTTCTCAGTGGATCGGCAATTCCGCAACCGGGTTTAAGGCCAGTGTAGTCTTCAAGACCAAAACAAGAGGAAATTTAATTGAATGGTATGATACGGGGTTTCGTTATGAGCAGGGAAGCAGCATCTTATAACAACATTATTATCGCGGATAAAAACGATGAAATTACCAAATGGATCTGTCGGAATTTGAAAAGCGGCACGGATTGGCTGGGACCTCATTTTACCATAGGCTTTGTCCGCAACGGCCGTTTAATCGGCGGTTTAATCTATCATGACTATCGTCCGGGATGTGATGTTTGGTGGACCATATATACCGCAGATAAAAAATGGTGCAGCAAAAAGGTACTTAAGTTTATGTTTGCGTTGGCTTTTGAGCATTTCGGCTGTCGGCGCGTAAGCATGATTACCGATGTGGATAATTATCCGTGTCTGAAGCTGGCTCAAAAGCTTGGTTTCAAAGCGGAAGGTTTGCTTCGTCAATACCGTGAAAACGGCAAAGACGCTGTTTTGATGGGAATTTTAAAACATGAATGTCAATTTTTAGGAGATTAACAATGTCAAAAAGTATTGGAAAAATTTTAGGGGCCGGTAATGCATCAACCAGTATGTATGGTTCTGAAAAAAACATTTTAAATTATTTGAATCAATATGACACCAGTAATGTCGACAACACTTATAAAAACATGGTTCAAAATGCTTATAACCTTAGCAACAGCCTGT
The DNA here is from genome assembly GCA_944391425.1 of uncultured Alphaproteobacteria bacterium. Taxonomy (GTDB): domain Bacteria; phylum Pseudomonadota; class Alphaproteobacteria; order RF32; family CAG-239; genus CAZU01. Next base: position 35,968 of record CALXTO010000012.1, read on the forward strand.
CTTCTCGCCCGGATTATATCTATTCGGTTGACGGATCGGATGCCGCGCGGCAGAGAATGGAAAATGCCGTTTATCAAAGTGCCGTTGATAAACTTTCACCGCAGTTTGAAACACAACGTTCGCAACTGGAAACTCGGTTGCAAAACCAGGGGCTTTCCGTCGGCAGCGAGGCCTATCAGCGGGCAATGAACGATTTGACGCAAAAGCAAAATGAGTCTTATACTCAGGCAGCTTATAATAGCATTATCCAGGGACAGGATGCTTTTACCAACAGTCTGAATAATCAAATTAATGCAGGAACATTCCAAAACAATGCGCGCAACCAGGCCGTTAATGAAATCCTGAATTTATTGACCAACAGCCATTCCGGGTATGATGTCAATATGGATAAATACAGAGTTCAATCCGGTGCAGACACGAGAATTGCAGCTAATAAAGCGGCGAATGCCGATGCTCAGCAAGCTGTGGGAATGAATTTTCTGCAAGGTGCGGCATCGGCGGCGTTGGGACTGTTTTCCGATGAAGAGCTTAAAGAAGGAATAATTCCTGTTGGCAAGTTATTTAACGGTTTGACGGTTTACCTCTACGCTTATCGCGGAGACCCCACACCTCAGATTGGTCTGATGGCACAGGAAGTGGCTTTTGAAAATCCGGATGCCGTTTTCGTCGACGAAAGCGGATATCTCAAAATCAATTACGCATTAGCTTGTCGATAGACTTCTCTGTTATGACGGAAAAGTCCTTCGCATTGTTTGAAAGGATAAAATATGTCAAATAAAATAAAACAGGAATCACAAATTACCGTTTTTGATAATTTTGCAGACGGAAATATTGAAGTCCTGTTCCAGGATGAAGTACATTTGGATGTGGATGTTTCTCTTTTTTATATTAAGTCCGGACAGGAAGAAATACAATATTACGTCGATCATGTATCCAAACCGGAAATTGAGGATTATACGACCGGGAAGATTTCTGAAATAAGTGCTTTTGTTGCTTCAAAAGAGGAAGAAAGCGAGGAAGGGATAGAAACTTATGTTGAAGAAACCATAAAACCCGCAATCCAAAATCATGTTGATACGGAAATTATTCCGGAATTGGAAGAATATAAATCGCAGGTTTCGGCTTTGGCATCAGCAGCTTCAGGTTCGGCGGCAGATGCTGTTATTTCGGCTTCGGAAGCGTCGGCTTCCGCATCATCGGCGACGTCATCGGCAACAACAGCAGCCGAGAATGCAGATTTGTCACAGGCTTGGGCTGTTAAAATGGATGGAAAAGTCGAAGATACGGATTATTCCTCCAAGTATTATGCACAGCAGTCGGCGGACAAGTTTGCAGAAATTCCGGCTGCGGTAGATTCCGGCTTATCGGCGTTGTCGAACGCGTCGAACGCGCTTCGCACGACACAGATAACGAACTGCATCACGGAAATTCCGCAGGATATTAAGCTGGAGCTGGCAGACGGGGTTTTAACGCTCAAGGCCGGCAGTAAGATCTATGTGCCTAACGGAATAGGTGTTTTTGATGAGATTACAATTGAAGATGACATTTCCAAAAGTTACACTTTAAGCGGAGCTGACCGTAAAACTTTATTAATATATAAAGATGGCGCATTGAATTTTTTAGCGACATCATCAACGATTGAATATTATTTCTCGGGAGAAACAGCACCAGATCAATTCATAGGTGGGTATGCATATTGGTACGATACAGGTAATAATCTGCTAAAATTTACCTCGGATTCCGGTGTTACCTGGGAAAGCGGCTACTCACTGCCGATTGGAGAGCTGCAAATTGGAACCGGCTTTTCAATCAATCAGGTTTTCAACGGT
>CALXTO010000013.1 GCA_944391425.1 uncultured Alphaproteobacteria bacterium
GTCTTCCCGTGGTCTACGTGTCCTATCGTCCCTATGTTGCAGTGCGGCTTCGTCCGCTCAAACTTCTCTTTCGCCATGTGTAATCTTCCTAATGTTTATGTTGTTAAGACAATTCTTGAAAAGGGGAAAATGGAGCGGGTGAGGGGAATCGAACCCCCGTCATAAGCTTGGAAGGCTTCTGCTCTACCATTGAGCTACACCCGCTTAATCAACCTCTGCTCAAGAGTTAAACCTTATTTAATGGTGGAGGGGGATGGATTCGAACCATCGTAGACTAAGTCGACGGATTTACAGTCCGTTGCATTTGACCGCTCTGCCACCCCTCCTTAAAAATAAGGATTAGAGGATTTTATCCTTTAATAGCACAGTCGCTACACTGCAAATAATAGCATTTTGCCGCCTTTGTCAACACCTTTTTTAGATATTTTTTAATTAATTTAAAATATCCTTTTGCTTAAATGAGTTAACCGCAAAGAAAAAAACATGAGCAAAATCGCCCTGACCGAAAAGAGAAACCCGCAAACCGTCAACATCGACTTAATGGATTCGCAACAAATCGCACGCACAATCAACAATGAAGATAAAAAAGTTGCACTCGCTGTCGAAAAAACACTCCCCTCCGTCGGTCGAGCCATTGAAGTAATCGCCCAAGCATTTCTCAAAGGCGGAAGGCTGGCCTACTTTGGTGCCGGAACCAGCGGACGTCTTGGCGTTTTAGACGCCTCGGAATGCTGGCCGACTTTCGGAGTCGAACATGGCATGGTCTGCGGCTTTATTGCCGGCGGTGACCGAGCTCTGCGTTTTTCCATTGAAAATGCCGAAGACAACGCTGAATTAGGTCTGGAAGACTTAAAAACATTTAATCCGACCGCGAACGATGTCATCGTCGGCATTTCCGCCGGCGGCAGCCCGCGTTATGTCCTGACAGTTTTAGAAGAAGCACGCAAAAAAGGCTGTACCACGATTGGTATCAGTTCAAACCCCGAAGCAAAACTAAAGCTTTTTTCCGACATCTTCATCAATCCGATTGTCGGGGAAGAAGCAATCACCGGTTCTTCGCGCATGAAATCGGGAACCGCTCAGAAAATGATTCTCAACATGCTCTCCACCGGTGCCATGATCCGCATCGGCAAAACCTATGAAAACTACATGATTGATGTGCGTATGATGAATGAAAAACTGGTTGACCGCGGCTGTCGCATTGTCTCTGAAATTGCTAAGATTCCTTACGAAAAAGCCTCTGAATATATTGAAGCTGCCGGACGCAAAGTCAAAACGGCCTGCGTCATGGCCGTTAAAAACTGCTCGCGCAAACAAGCCGAACAACTACTTGCCGACGCCGGCGGCATTTTAAGAAAGGTCATAAACTGATGCCTAAAAATTTTAACCGCAATGTCTCTGCTCCATCACATTCCCCGGTGATTCTCTATGGACGCCACGCCGTTGTCGCTGCCGTGCAAAATCCGCGGCGTAAAATTTCCAAAATCCTATGCACAAAAGAAAATGCCGACGAACTCCGCCGCCTGATCCCCGATTGTCCGCTGACAATTGTCGACCGCAAAGAGATTGACCGCATTCTGCCCCGCGAAGCCGTACACCAGGGATTCGCGGCTTACTGCGCCGAACTGCCCGTTTATGCGCTGGAAGACATCATTGCCATGGCGGCCGCTAAAGAACGCTGCCATATCCTCATTTTGGATCAGGTAACGGATCCTCAGAACATTGGCGCCATCATCCGTTCCTGTGCCGCTTTTGATGCGCTGGCTCTGATTGTGCAGGACAAAAACGCGCCCGCCGAAACAGGTGCCATGGCCAAGGCGTCTGCGGGCACCATTGAACATTTACCGCTCTGCCGGGTTACCAACCTCTCCCGTGCTATCGCCGCCCTCAAAGAAGCCGGTTTCTGGATTATTGGCATGGACGGTTATGCTCAAACCGACATCAGTTGTCTTGACAAAACAGGAAAAATCGCCGTTGTTATGGGTTCCGAAGGCAAAGGTATGCGCCGCCTGATTGAAGAAGCCTGCGATGTCAACGTCCGGCTGCCGATTAATGAAAAAGTGGAAAGCCTGAATGTTTCTACTGCGGCGGCAATTGTCCTCTATGAACTTAACAGAAGATAAACTTTCCTTGACACTCAGATTCGGCCGGTTATAATTTCGACTACGAACCTAAGACTATCAAATTATGCAAGACCTATTATTGCTCGCCGGATTTATGCTCTTTGCAGCCCTTATCAGCCTCGGCAGAATCGTACCGCCCAAATATCGCGACCAAATGCAGATTGTTACCATGTGCAGTTTCATCATCCTGATTCTTTTGGCGGATATACTTGTTTTCAACAAGACAATAGTCTTTTGCCCTGAATACAAGCTCGTCCACATCGGAACCCTGATCTGTGGCAATTTGCTTTCTGCAGTTTGCGCGGGAGTATTGATCCACATTTTCAAGCCCTGAAGCCGTGCTTCCGGGCTTTTTTGTTATCAACGCCAAACGGCTCTTGTAAATTTCTCTTTTGCTTATACAATAAAGGGCATCTTATCAATTCCGGGAGAAAAGATGTGCCGCCTTCTCTTAATATCTGCAATTTGAACAAAAGCTTCGGCGCCAAAACGGCCGTAAGCAACCTAAACCTCCAAGCCTGGCAAGGAGAAATTATTGCCTTGTTGGGACCAAACGGCGCCGGAAAATCAACTCTGATGAACATGATTGCCGGTTATCTGGCGCCTTCTTCCGGTGAAATTGAAGTTTTGGGAAAAAACATCAGGAACTTCCCGCTTTCAGCCAAAGAAAACATCGGTTTTCTTCCGGAAGGCTCGCCGCTTTATCCTGACATGAGCGTCCGCCGTTTTCTGGAATACATTGCCGAACTGCGCGGCTGTTCTGCTGCCGATGTCGAAAAAAGCGCGCAGACAGCCAAAATCTCCGATGTCATGAACCAAAAAATTGAAACCCTTTCCAAAGGATATGCGCGCCGTGTCGGCTTTGCCCAAAGCATTTTGTCCGACCCGCCTGTTCTGCTGCTTGACGAACCGACGGACGGTCTGGATCCCAACCAGAAAGAACATATGCTTTCCTTGATTGAAGCAATGAAAAAAGACAAAACCGTCATCATATCCACCCATCTCCTTGACGAAGCCGAAACGATCGCCACCCGCATCGTTATCATCTCCGGCGGCGTCCTCAAAGCTGATGGTCCGCTGGAATTCATTTTAAGAAAACACCGCGCCTCTTCTTTGGCCGAAGTATTTAAAACCCTAACGAGGTAAACGCCGATGCTGAAACTATGGATTGTCGCCAAAAACGAATTTTACCGTTATTTCATTTCCCCGCTGGCTTATGTCTATCTGATTTGTTTTTTGCTGTTAAACGGCTCTTTTGCCTTTTATTTCGGACATTTCTTCGGACGCGGCCAGGCAGACCTTTCCGCCATGTTCTCCTTCCAGCCCTGGTTGTATCTGCTGTTCATTCCGGGAATATCCATGCGCCTGTGGGCGGAAGAATTTCGTACTAAAACCATTTTGCAGATTCTCACTCTCCCGGTTTCCATCAGTGCTCTTGTCTGGGGAAAATTTCTAGCCTCATGGCTTTTCTGCGCGCTGGCACTCGTTCTGACGTTTCCCTTCTGGATTACCGTCAACATCCTCGGGCAACCGGACAATATGGTCATCGTTTCGGGATACCTTGGCTCCCTGCTTCTGGCAGGCTGCATGCTGGCCATATCGCAAACCATGTCGGCCCTCACCAAAAACCAGGTTATCGCTCTGGTTCTTGCCGTTATCGCCAATTTGCTGTTCTTTCTGAGCGGATTGGAATATGTACTCGGACTGTTTCGGGCCTTTATGCCCCTGCCGGTAATCGACATGATTGCTTCTTTCAGCTTTCTAACCCATTTTGATACCATCAGCCGCGGACTTTTTGAACTTAGAGATATAATATTTTTCTGCTCACTGATTATTTTATTCAACTATACCAGCGTCCTCATCATCAGCTTTAAAACTTCAGGCACCACGGTTTGGCTTAAATCCGGCCGCCGTGGCTACTACATTGCGTTATTTGTTTTTCTGTTGGCCGGGTTTGCCGGGCTGAACCTCCTCGCAAACAACATTCTGCGCGGCGTCAAAATAGACTTTACGCAGGAACGCCTGTTCACTTTTACCCCATCCACTGAAAAAATTCTGCAAAACCTGCCCGGAAACGTAACTGCGCGCATTTATTATTCTCCGATTCTCGGGGAACGTAATCCGGAGTTCAGACTGTTTTTTGACCGTCTGAGACTGATGCTCAAACAATATGCCGAACTTTCCGGCGGCCGTCTTCATGTCCGCATCAGCATCCCGGAACCGTTAAGCAACACAGAAGACCGCGCCCTCAATGCAGGCCTGCAGCCTTTGCCCGTAATAGACACCAGTACCAACGCCTATTTTGGGCTGGAACTCAGCACCGACGACGGAAAAAAACGAACCATTCCTTTTTTTCCGCTGGAACGCCGGCCTTTTTTGGAGCAGGATCTGAGCGAAGCCTTATATCTCCTGAACCACCGGAAAAAGAACCTCGGCATCATTACCTCTCTGCCGATGTTTGAAGAAGTTATCCAAAACGTTGCAACCGCTCAATGGGAAATAATTACCCAGTTGAAAAACTTTTATAACATCACCGTTTTTGACAATGAACATAATGACTTCGGCAACATTGACGCCTTGATGATCGTACATCCGCGCAATTTATCTCCGCAGACTTTGCAGAAAATCAGACAATACGGAGATAACGGCGGAAAAATCCTGGCATTTTTTGACATTGCTGCGGAAGCGCCGCGCATTTTCAGCCCAGCGTCAGAAGAACTCAAACCTTCCGATTACGGCACCCTGCCGCAGGACTGGGGCTTCAAATTTTTCAATGAAGCCGTCGTGGCCGATTTGGGCAACTCCTCCGCCATCGATGCCACCGTTGATTACAAAAGCAACCCCGAATTTACGCAGGATTTGATTCAATTCTACATTAAGGACAACGGCTTTAACTCTCGGCAGCCGGAAACCGAACTGCTGAAAAAAATGCTTGCCACCTCAGTTTCCGTTTTCGCTCCCCTGCCCGGCGCCAAAATAGATTTTATTCCTCTGCTGGAAGCCGGCAGTAATTCGGAACTGATGAGTTCATCCGTTGTTTACGATTCCGTGCATCCTTCCGATATTTTGCGGCACTTCAAACAAGACGAAAATCCCAAATATCTTGCCGCACGTGTTATCAGTACAGACCCTGCCCGCCCCTTTGAAGTAATTGTTGTCGGCGACAGCGACTTGTTATATGACAGCTTTTGGACGGCTCATCGCACAATTTTTGAAAACAATTATTCCGTCCCCATCCTTGACAATGCCAATTTTGTTTTCAATGCCCTGGATACGCTTTTAGGCAACGACGAACTTATCAGCCTGCGCGGCAAAACCTCCCGCGAACGCCCTTTTCACTCTGTCGAAGCCCTGCGCAAAGACGCTCTTTACCGTTTTAAGCTTCGTGAAGCCGAAATTTTTGAAAACATGGCCCGCGCCAAACGTGGCCTGCAGGAAGTTTGGGGGAAAAAACAATTTGAAGGACGGCAGACATTTACCCCCGATGAACTTGCCGTCATCGCCGGCATTCGCAAAGAGATCGACCGCCAAAGACAGGAACTCTATAGCATCCGTAAAGACGCCGGACAGGAAATTGCTAAGATCGAAAATCTCCTCAAATTTTTCGACATTTATGCCATTCCTCTGCTGCTTTTAATTCTGCTTCTGACTCTGAACCTCCGCGGGCGGCAGACAGCGGCCTCTCCTCGTTTTGAAATCAACCGGCGTTTTGTATATATTGCTCTGACCTCTGTATTGCTGCTGGCGGCAGGGACTTTCGCCGCCTATGAAAACAACCGGGGCAGCCAAGATGAATTGTTGGAAGGCAAACCGCTGTTTCCGAAACTTCCCCAACAAATCAACGACGTTACCGCCATTACGCTCCAAAATCATGGCGAAACTCTCCGTTTTGTGCTTCAAAACGGTTTATGGACGCTTCCTGAGCATCCGGACTTTCTGGTTTATCAGGACCGTATCCGCAGTTTTTTGAGCGCTTTGCTGGAGGCAACTTATTACGAGAAAAAAACCTCTGACCTTCAAAAACTGCCGTTGTTCGGATTCCTGCCGCTGACAGACGAAAACTCACCGACAACCCGTATTGAACTGACAGGAAAAAACGGCCGTACCATTCTCTCTTTTGACGTCGGTAAATACAACTTAAACCTCGGACGCGGTTCGGAAGGTGCATATGTCAGATTCGACAACCGCTTTCAAGTCTGGCTGGCAGCCATGGAACTGATAGATTTGCAGCTGAATCCGGCAGATTGGACATTCAGTACCTTGTGGAATTTGCGTTTTGGCCGCCTGGCTTCCGTCAACGGCCAAAACAATACATCGTTCGTTGCCGACATCGCCAAAGAACTCCTGAATATTTATTTCATATCTGCACGGCCGCAAATAGACAAATCGGTAAAAGTATTGGAACTTGATATTGCCGGTGAAGGCGACAGCCATACCATAATTAATTTTTACCGGGATAACGGACGTTATTACGCCGCCTATAAATTTATGGACACTGCCGGAATAAAAAGCTTGTCGGAATTTGCCTCTTATGCTAAAGCCGTATTTTATGAAATTTCCGATTCGGACCTGGAGAAAATAAAAAATGCCGTCCTTAAATCTGAAACAAATTAACCGTCTGAAAAAACAAGCCGCCATTGGCAGCATTGTTTTGGCCGTTACACTCATTGCCATAAAGAGCTTGGGCGTTTTTTACAGCGGTTCTCTGTCGGTTTTTTCCTCCATGGTTGACAGTTTAAGCGATCTGGTTGCCTCTTCGGTCACATTTATTGCCATCCGTTTTTCAGCCCGACCGGCCAGCAGCAGCCATCGCTACGGTTTTGGTAAGGCCGAAGCTTTGAGTGCGTTGGTGCAGTCGGCTTTTATCGGCGGTTCTGGTTTTTTCATCATTTACGACGGCATCAACCGCATTTTGCGGCCCCATCCGCAAATTCACAGTGAAACAGCTATCGCGGTAATGCTTGTAAGCCTGGTGCTGACTCTGTGCCTGATTGTTTTTCAAAGATACGTGGCTGCCAAAACCGGATCCCGCGCCATTAAAGCAGACTCTGCCCATTATGCCGTTGATGTCGTCACCAACCTGTCCATCATTCTCACCTTGCTGGCCGTAAACATTTTTCATATTGACTGGTTTGATACGGCAGCTGCATTTTTGGTCGCCGCTTACTTATTATGGAGTTCCTACCGTCTGATTCTTGATGCCCTGACCATGATTATGGACAAGGAACTCGGTGAAGATATTCGCGAAAACATAAAAAAAATTGTCCTTTCCTGCGAACATATCCAAGGCCTGCATGATCTTCGCACCCGGGACCTCGGCAGCTTTTATATGTTTGAGCTCCACCTTGAACTGGATGGCAGCCTGCCGCTCAGCCTGGCACATCAATACAGCGACATTGTCGAGCAAGAACTTCAAAAAGCCTATCCGCACGCCCAGATCATCATTCATCAGGATCCGGCCGGGCTACGCGAAAACCGGCTCGACGATCAGATTGACGGCCGTTGCAGTTTAGAAAACAAATAAAAAACCCCGGGCCAAGAGTTTAAAAGCCAGGGGTTTGCAAAAAAAGATGTAATCGCTATCTCTCGACAGGAACTACATTTCGCTTTATACTTCAGTTGTCAGCCCGAAGAAAAAGCTACTGCCTCAATTTGTTTATATATAGGAAGGAAGAAAGCAAAATTATAAAGTAAATAACTGAATATCGGCGTAATATTTACGTTATTTAAAACAAAGAGTCAATATTTTTTTATATACTCCGGCAAAAAATAAAACTTCCGTTCGCTGCAACGGAAGTTTTATTTTTACTCAGTTTCGGCTGACGCTATTTTTTGCCGCCCAAAACCTCGATTCTCATCCTGTAGAAAGATCTCCAGACAAAGATCAGCCCCAGAATAAAGAAAGCGATTCCCAATCCCAAAGAAACGCACTTCGGAGCGGCCACGGCCATCTCGACCGCCAGCAGCCCGAACAAAGTGGTAAATTTGATAATCGGGTTAAGGGCAACTGAAGACGTATCCTTATACGGATCGCCGACCGTATCGCCGACAACCGATGCGGCATGCAACGGAGTCCCCTTTTCGTTCAGATCAACTTCGACGACTTTTTTGGCATTATCCCACGCACCGCCGGCATTAGCCATATACAGCGCCTGAAACAGACCAAAAACAGCAATCGAAATCAGATAGCTGGCAAACAAGTTTGCATCAAAACAGGCAAACGCTATCGTAAATGAAAAGATAACGATAAAGATGTTAAACATCCCTTTTTGCGCATACAACGTGCAAATCTGAACCACTTTCTTTGAATCCTCAATTGAAGCAGCTTTAGCCGTATCCAGCTTGATATGCTGTTTGATATAATTGACCGCCCGGTAAGCACCGGTCGAAACGGCCTGCATCGAAGCGCCCGAAAACCAGAAAATAACGGCGCCGCCCAAAATAATTCCGAACAGCACTTCCGGATCCAGCAGATTCAACTGCAGGTTCAATAGCAGGATAATCGAGAAAATCATCGTTGTTGCCCCGATCACCGCCGTACCGATTAGAACCGGCTTGGCCGTAGCTTTGAACGTATTGCCGGCACTGTCGTTTTCTTCCAGAAAATGCTTGCCGTTTTCAAAGTCGGGCTTAAAACCGTAATCTTTTTCGATTTCTTTGTTAATGCCTTTGATATTTTCAATCTGCGACAATTCAAACACAGACTGGGCATTGTCGGTAACGGGACCATAGCTGTCAACCGCAATGGTAACCGGCCCCATTCCGAGCATACCGAAAGCCACCAAACCGAAAGCGAACACGGTCGGATAAACCATATAGGCATCCAGTCCGGTGCGTGCAGTAAAGAACGCGATTGCCATCAGGCCGACCATGACCAGTCCCTGCCAAAAAGCGGAAAAATTCCCGGCAACGATACCCGAAATAATATTCAGGGACGCACCGGCCTCGCGGCTGGCATTGACAACTTCTTCCACGTGTTTGGATTTGGAAGAGGTAAAGATTTTGGTAAATTCGGGAATTAAGGCTGCGGCCAGCGTACCGCAGGAAATAATTACCGAAAGTTTCCACCACAAAGCGCCGAAACCGGACAGCATCAGATACGAAACGCCAAAGGTTACCATAATGGAAATAATTGACGTCAGCCAGATCAGAGATGTCAGCGGCGTTTCAAAATTGAAAGACTGCCTGTTGCCGAATACGGCTTTTGATACGGAAGCATTCAGCCAATAAGAAAAGATGGAGGTTAAAATCATCAGGACACGCATGGCAAAAATCCACACGATCAGCCGCGCCTGGAAATCAATTCCGCCGTCAATCAGAGCCAGCTTGCCGTCCGGAGCATACATCATGCCTGCTCCCAAAACAATAAAGCTGATTAAGGCCACGCCGGTCACGCCGTAGGTTTCAAAGCCGTCGGCGGTCGGACCGACGGAATCTCCGGCATTATCACCGGTACAATCGGCAATAACGCCCGGGTTGCGTGCGTCGTCTTCGTCAATTTTGAAAATAATCTTCATCAAATCGGCGCCAATGTCGGCAATCTTGGTAAAGATACCGCCGCAAATGCGCAGGGCTGAAGCACCAAGCGATTCGCCGATAGCAAAACCAATAAAACAGGCGCCGGCATTTTCTTTGGCGACAAACAGTAAAATCGTAATCATCATAATCAACTCGACGCAAATCAGCAAAACGCCGATCGACATGCCCGAACGCAGAGGCAGGCTCATCACCGGATAAGGCTTGCCGCGCAAAGACATAAAAGCGGTGCGCGAGTTGGCATAGGTATTAATCCGCATACCGAACCAGGCGACGGTATATGACCCTAAAATACCCAGAACGGACCACATCAAAACGGTCAAAACTTTTGGCAACGGCGTTGCATTCAGATAATAAAAATAATAGAAAATGCACGCGGCGATAAACAGTTCCAAAATGACCAAAAGCTTTGCCTGCTGTTTCATATAGGTTTTGCAGGTTTCATAGATGGTGTAAGATACATTAAGCATTGCTTTATGCGCCGGCATGCCTTTAATCTTTATAAATTCATAAAGACCGAAAATCATGCCGAGCACGCAAATGCCCATGCCGTACAACAAAATCTGCGATCCGGTAATTCCATACCCGAAGATGTCATAAGCCACATCCAGAGAAGGGATTTTCAGATCGATTTCAGAGGCCAGGGCGTTTCCGCTCAGAAAGCCGGTAGCAAGCAGCATTGTCAAAAAAAAGCTGCTCCATTTTTTCAAGCTCATCATATTCGATTCCCTTAAAGTTTAACCATAATAACACCAACAGGCCTCCCGCAGGCTGCCCGTCTGTTATACCCAAAGCTTACACGCGAGATTCTAAAGATTCAATTAAATTTATCTAATTCTTGTAGACAACCAACAGATATTTCTGGAGCTCTTGCCGCAATTCTGCTATGCTTTAAATTAGTAAAATTTGTGGCAAAACAAATTACGAACTTGGAGAAACTTGTATGAAGAAAATGATTGCTTTCGGATTATTGGCTCTGGTTGCCGCCTGCGCCAGCCAACCCAAGGAAACTTATCCCTACGGCATGAGCGAAAAAGAATGGAACGAACTTTCCATTAAAGATAAAACCAACATCCGCCGGGAATTTTATTTTTATGAAAAAGGATCCACAGCCTTCATTAATCCGCAAATGGAAATTGAAGGCAAAAAACAGGAAATGCCTTTGTTGCTTCAGCAACAGCGCAAAACCAAACCTTTGGTAGAAGTAAAATAAATCTCTGCCCCTCACATGAGGGGCTTTTTTCTATCTCTTGTAATCCATTGTATATCAACGGCTTGCAGGGATTTTTCTGTGGAAAAGTTTTCTCTGTCTGTTGCTTGTTTGCGCAATAGTTAATATCTTGTTGCTATCGATAATCAAAGAGGACAACCATGGATAAAGTCAGCCTGACTGCTGCGATGAATCAAATCCGCACCATGTCGGCGGAACTGGGCAGCTATTACAACATTGTTCTTAACCGTCAGGATTTTACCGAAAACTTAATCAATGTTCTGCAAGAAGGCGCCGACAAACTGACCTTGGCGGATATGAACGAAGAGAGCGCCAATATGCTGGCCTTACAAACCCGCCAACAGCTGGCGACCAATTCCCTCTCGCTCGCCTCCCAAGCCGCACAGTCAATTCTGAGATTATTCTAAATAACTTCCAACAATTCCCGGCTGAAATCGGCTAAGGAATTATCATGCGCCCCCATAATGACAATTCGGTCTCCGGGTTGCACATTTTCGGTCACAAACTTCCGCGTATCTGCTTTGTGCGGCAAAAACAAAGCCTGCTGATGACCGTTAGAACGGATGCGGTTGATAATATTAGCGGAAGATATGCCGACATCTTTTGGCGTAAGTTCGTAAATTTCCTGCATAATCATGATATCATCCGGATTCAGAGTCTGCGCGACAACATCTGCAACTTCATCGCCGGTATTGACCGCCGAAAACGGCGTATGCGGCTGATACATGGCAATAATACGCCCCGGATATTCGCGCAGCGCAGCCAGCGAAGCACCGATTTTACTCGGATTATGGGCAAAATCGTTATAAACGGTGACCCCTTTGGCACTGCCAATTTTTTCAAGACGCGCCTTAATACCGGTAAAACTTTCCAACGCCCGTGCCGCTTCAAACTTATCTATACCCAAAACCATACAGGCGGCAATAGCGGCCAAAGCATTGGCGACATTGAAACGTCCGATCAAATTCAAACGAAAACTCTTGCCATTCAGCGTATAGCAAATACCGTTGTCAACAGCAGTAATCTCTGAAGCATAGATGTCCGCTTCGGGATTCTCAGTCGAAAAGCTCAGCGTTTCTCTGGCAGATTTTATGTTTCTGGCCAGCTTGCAATCAAAATTGACGACCAGCGTATGGCGCACATTAGCAGCAAAAGCCGTAAAATATTCCACCAATTTCTCAATGCTGGTATGGTCATGGGAAATATTGTTGATAATGCCCACATACGGATGATATTTACGAATTGAGCCGTCGCTCTCATCGGCCTCTATAACACAGGTATCTCCGTCATTATAGATATAATTGGGAAGTCCGGTACCGCTTTCATAATTGCACAACATACCGCCGTTGATCATACAGGGTTTCCGCCCGAGCCGGTCAAGAATATAACCAATCATAGCGGTAGTCGTTGTTTTCCCGGCCGTACCGCCGACAGCAATATTGTAAGGATACTGCCCGAACAGCTCTGCCAGCAGATCCGAACGTTTTTTAACCGGGATATTGTAAGAACGCGCAGCTTTTACGTCAGGATTATTCTCGTCAATAATGGCGGATACATACAGACATTCCATATCCGGCGTAATGCCGCTGCCGTCTTGGGGAATAATTTTAAGCCCTGCTTTTTCAAGCGCAACGCGGCGGGATTGATCACGCCCTTCATCAAAACTCAAGTCTGAGCCGTAAACATCCCAGCCTTTTTTTATCATAATTTGCTCAAGAGGGCTGATACCGTTGCCGGAAGCGCCGCAAAAAGCTATTTTTTTCATTTTTATCGTCCTTAGTTCCATAAATTACAAAGCATCCAGCGTTTCATTTTCACGGGATTGCAAAATTTTCAGATTTTTATAGTCGATGACTATATAACTTTTTCCGTCGCCGTCAACATTTACGGACAAAGCAGCCCCAACTTCTTCATTATAATAAGTTGAATACAGCTCGGCGGCTCCGCTCTGCAGCTGCGCCAGAAAATCCGGATTCCCCAAAGGCGCTTCTTTTTTGATAACGGCATCACGGCCACGCTCGTCTTTGACAGTCTCTTCGATTCGGGCCGGTGTGAAAAATTCTTCGGCATGCCCATATTTTCTGGTCAGCAACCCGGCATAAATTTTATACAGACGCAAAACTTTGGAAGCCGAAGCATCGTCATCCAGCAAATGCCCGTAAGCGATAATGCGCCACAACTCGTCTTCCTGTCCGAAAGTAACGTCAACCCGCTCAAAATCTTCCACCGCTTTAGGCAAATCCCGGGCCGCAAAACTGTTGGCATAATCTTTTTGTTCAACCGACGTCAGTTTAACTCCCTGATTTTTTGTATCGGCGATGCTGGCCCCCCAGATAAGACCGAAAGGCGCCGCCTGTGTACGGGAAACGGCTTGTGCCGCAGGCATATAGCGTTTTTGCCGCAACTCCGGAAAACTTTGTTTACGCAAAACCCGAGGTTGTTGTTGCAACAACCGGCGAGCGCTGGCTTTGGCATCCGCCGCGGCATCTTCGTCAACCACCGCAACACTTTCGTCAATCAACAGATCGCGCGGCAGAGCATTCTCCTGTGCCGATAACACAGCGATATTGGCACCAAATAAAACAACAGCCAGTAAAATCAGTTTTTTCATAAATTTATCCTAAAATGATGCAAAATTAAATTGAACACCGTTCAAGTTTCGGTTATTGTAATTCTGTAATTGCAAATATTTTGTTAAACATATGAACACATCGCTAAAAAACAATGGATATTGCCGAAAATAAAAACACCCGCCTTAAAAATTTTGTAAAAGAGCAAATGCGTCAAAACCTGCTCAAATGCGGCCGTCAAATGGTTGTGGAACAAGGACCGGATTTTTTAACGGCGCGCAAACTTGCCGATGTCTCCGGAGCATCGGTCGGAACAATATATAACCTGTTTGCTACCATGGATGACTTTATCCGCGCCGAAAATCTCCAAACGCTTGATGAAATTTATGAACATTTATCTCTGGTTCTGCCCGGCAAAGAGGCTTTCGTCACCATAAACAGCTACATTGACGTGTTCAGTTCTTTTGTCCTCAGCCGCCAAAACTTATGGATGCTCCTGTATCGTGAACATTTATGCAAAGACGGCGGCAACTTTGGATTCGCCTATGTGCGGCGTATCAAAAAAATTGAAGCTTTGTTCGATACCCAGATTAAAGCAATGTTCGGCAACCTCGGAAACGAGGAGCAACGTCTTTCAGCCCGGATTCTGGAAATGTCGCTGTTTGCCCTGAGCGGTTTTCTGATGGGGAAAAGCCGCAGAAAAAAAGGAGAAATCAACAAAAAAAATATCTGTAAACTGCTTTTGAACACTTATCTTGCCGGCCTGAAAAGCCTGAAAAGGATAAAATAAATGCTGTATGATGTTTATTACAAATTTTTGGCAATAATCAACAGCCCTGCGTTTTTACGGGGTTTTTTCGATAACCGTTTTTATCTTATCCTGTTGGTAATCGTTTTAATGCGCTTCAAATACACGACCTATCGTTCCATGTGGCTGAGTGCTCTGGTTAACATTCCGGGAACCATTCTCCATGAGCTGATGCACTTTATCATCGGCCTGTTTTTGAACGCCAGACCGTGCAATTTTACGGTTTTTCCACGCCGCGGTGAAGACGGTAACTACGTTATGGGCAGCGTTGGTTTTCGCAACGTCACTTTTTATAACGCCGTCCCTTCGGCAATGGCACCGTTATTGTTGCTGCCGATCGGCTTTTATCTCAACCGTTATTTCCTGCCGGTTTTACAGCCGACTTTCGTCAACTATGTTTTGTACGTATTACTGCAAACCATCATTATTGAAAACGCTATTCCCTCCAAAGCAGACTTCAGAGTTGCCGGAATGTATTGGAGCGGCGTAGCAATCTATATATTTATCTTTCTGACACTATTTTTAATGTTCTAAAACAACCTCAAAATGCTCTGAGCGGCTTGGGAGGCGAGCAAGAGGGAATTGATCGCCAGTTGTTGTCTGGTTTGTAAGGCCAGCATGTTGGCGCTCTCTTCGTTCATGTCCGCCAAGGTCAGTTTGTCCGCTCCTTATTCCAGAACATTAATCAGGTTTTCGGTAAAGTCCTGGCGGTTAAGAACAATGTTGTAATAACTTCCCAGCTCGGATGACATGGAACGGATCTGGTTCATCACGGCAGTCAGGCTGACTTTGTCCATTACATAGACTCCCCCTCATACATTCTGTATAAAGTACACAACAGCATATTATAAACAGCAAAACAAGTATTTTCCACAAAAATTGCCGCTAACTCTTTGATATACAAAAGTTTACTCAAAACAAAAAGCTTCGGCAAAGATGTTTACAGAAAATCACCGGCCAGATTTAAAATATAATCCCAATTTCTGCCATTTAAATAACTGATCAGCCGCTGATACAGCCATACCCCGTCCCAGCCCCGGGAATTAAACGCCAGCATTGACCCGACTGCCCATAAATTGGCAGACGGTAGAAACATAGCGCAAAACTTGTAAGACACTTTGGGCAGATCCGTCTGTTTCTCATGTATTTGCGATCCGACGGCATCAAGATGATAACCGATAAAAAAGCCCAAAACCCCATTTAAAATAAGGTTCATCGGTGCAAATGAAGTATACACCGTCACGGCAATCATATAAAACAATCCAAACAGCGGAAAAAAGTACGGACCAATGACAATCAGCCAGTTCCCTTCTCCCTCAAAAGACATATTTCCACCGGAATTATCGCCTTCAACGCGAATGCCTTTAACTTTGTGAAGAGTAAGCAAAGCAAAAAAAGCATGCGTCATTTCATGGACAACGATTTCCATGTTGGACTTGACCGAAGAATCCATCATGCTGCGCGAGATAAAAAAAATAAAAAAACCGGCAATCAAAGCCACATAAGGCATTCTGGTAAACTGGAAATATGCCAGCGACTGGATAAACGCCGGAAAAGAAAACAGCATATATACGGCAACCGGCCATTTCAGAAGCTCAATCAATTTATCTATTACAGCACGCATTTTATCAGCCCTCCGTGAGAAATAATACTGCCAATTTCGGATAAATTCACCTCCATTCTGAAATATATTAACATTTCTTCAATACTTCCCGATGTATGCTGACCATACAAACTTATTTAACATAAGTTTTCGGACTGCCTCTGCTTCCCCATAAAACGGGGCAGTCCTTTGGATTTTTGTCATATAAAGGTTGTAAACGGACAGCAAAGCTTATATTATAAAAAAAATGCAACAAAAAGGTAAAGACGATGACCGGTGAAAATTTTGAAACTTATGACTTTTTGATTAATGATGAAGATGAAGCCATGCTTTTGCTCTACGTTCGTGAAGGCGAACCGGAAAACGCCAGCCTTGAGCTCAACCTCCAGGAACGTTCTGCCGTCCTGCACCGCAATACAACGGATGAAATCAGTTTGTCGGATATTCCCGAAGACGTTCTGGACAGTCTGCAAGATGCCGATAAAATTCTGGTCTGCGAACTCAGCATTGAAGCAGACGAAAAAGATACCCGCATTATCCACGCTTATGAAGCAGAAATTACCGATTAACCAAAAAGCTCTTCGTTTGAAGAGCTTTTAATTTTCACACGGGAATTTCCTTTTGCAATAAAAAGATTCCCGCAGGTTGTTTACATGTCTCCGCTCTCCCTGACAGCGCCGCTTTTATCAGCAAAAATGTCTTGCGGATAAGCATCTTTAAACAAAAAAGAAAAATACTTCATATAAAAAAATAATAAGTTAATACAAACTGCCTCAAGGACAGCCTTTATTTTCAGATCACACCGCAACCGGCGCTTTGATGGCCGGCCACGGATCATATCCTTCCAAGCGAAAATCTTCGTAAACGAAATCCTCCAGATTTTTCACCGCAGGATTCAAAACCATTTTCGGCAGAGGTCTCGGTTCGCGGCTGAGCTGCTCGTCCACTTGCTCAAAATGATTGTGATAAATATGCGTATCGCCGAATGTATGGATATATTCTCCCGGTTTCAACCCCGTCACCTGCGCCAGCATCATCGTCAACAACGCATAAGACGCGATATTGAACGGCACCCCAAGAAACATATCGCAGCTTCGTTGATACATCTGCAGAGATAATTTTCCGTTTGCCGCATAACATTGGAAGAACATATGACAGGGTGGCAGAGCCATATTATACAATTCCATCGGATTCCAGGCCGATACCACCATTCGCCGGTCATTGGGATTCGTTCGCAGTTTTTGGACAAGTTCTGCAATTTGGTCCACACCGCGGACCTTAATACTGGTTCCCTGAAATCCGTTGCCGCCGAAATTACGCCACTGCGCACCGTAAACCGGCCCCAGATCGCCTCCTTCATCAGCCCATTCATTCCAGATATTAACGCCGTTTTCCTGAAGATACTTGATATTTGTGTCCCCCCGCAGAAACCACAGGAGTTCATAGACAATTCCTTTCAGGAAAACCTTTTTGGTCGTCAGCAGCGGAAAACCTTCTTCAAGATTAAACCTCAGCTGCCTGCCGAAAACACTGCGTGTTCCAACCCCTGTCCGATCACCTTTGTCCACACCATTTTCCATGATGTCCTTCAACAAATCAAGATACTGTTTCATATCGTAAAATTATTGGTTAATAATTAATCACGCCCTCAATATAAACAAAAAGCCTTTTTTGTCAATAAAAAAGCCGCCCACAAAACGGGCGGCCTTTCTAAACAAAAAACAAAACTATTTGGATTCGGCAGCAGCTTTTTCAGCCTCAGCAGCCGCAGCCTTTTCAGCGGCAACACGAGCCAAATCTTTAGCGCCTTTAGCATTGACATCACGGTCAACCAATTCGATAATCGCCATATCCGCTGCGTCGCCATAGCGGAAACCAGCCTTTAAAACACGGGTATAACCGCCGTTGCGATCTTTATAACGCTCGGCCAAAGTAGAAAAAAGTTTGGCAACGACTTCTTTGTCGCGCAGAAAAGCCAGAGCCTGCCTGCGGTTGCTCAACTGGCCTTTTTTGCCGAGGGTGATCATCTTGTCAACAAAAGTTCTTAATTCTTTAGCTCTTTGAACCGTAATTTTAATCTGTTCATGGGTCAATACGGCAGCCGTCAGATTTGAAAACAAAGCTTTACGGGCGTTGGTATCCATGTTTAATTTTCTATGTTTCATTCCATGTCTCATGGCATTTTCCTTTCTTTTCTCTGTGGCCGGCAGGACCGACCGGATAAAACATCATCTTCACCACGGATTCGTTTACACGCTCATGCATGAAGACATTGATTCCCCTTAGGGAAAACAAACAAATCGAACGGCGGAAAGAATAATAAGTCTCAAAGATAAAAGACCAACGTACATACGGGCACTTTCATCGCAAAACCGTATTAATCCTCCGCCATACACTTCATTAGAAGTGTTCGTCACAGCGACGAATCAACTCTTCAATATTCTCTGGCGGCCAACCCGGAGTATCCATACCCAGATGAATCCCCATTTTAGCCAAAACTTCTTTGATTTCGTTCAAAGACTTGCGGCCAAAGTTCGGAGTACGCAACATTTCGGCTTCCGTTTTCTGAACCAAATCGCCGATATAAACGATATTGTCGTTTTTCAGGCAATTGGCGGAACGAACCGAAAGTTCCAGTTCCTCAACCTTCTTCAACAGATTTCTGTTGAACGGAAGTTCTTCTTTTTCTGTTTCAACTTCAGCTTCCGGTTCATCAAAATTGATAAACGGTTTCAACTGGTCTTGCAGAATGCGGGCAGCCAAAGCAACCGCATCTTCCGGAGAAACGACTCCGTTGGTTTCAACAATCAAAGTCAGTTTGTCATAGTCAGTAGCCTGACCGACACGGGTATTTTCAACCTTATAGGAAACTTTTCTGACCGGAGAATAGATGGCATCAACCGGAATAATCCCAATCGGGGCATCGGCAGCCTTGTTCAAAGCGGCCGGAACATAACCTTTACCCGTACCGACAGTCATTTCCATATTAATTTTAGCACCGGCATCCAAATTGCAGATAACCAAATCGGGATTTTTAATCTCGACATCATGCCCTGTTTCAATCATAGCGGCGGTAACTTCACAAGGACCTTCAGCCTTCAGGGTCATGGTCTTCTGCCCTTCGCTGTGAACAGCAACAGCCAGCCCTTTAATGTTAAGGACAATGTCCGTAACGTCTTCTCTTACGCCGGGAACAACCGAGAATTCATGCAAAACCCCGTCGATTTTGATACTTGTAACCGCTCCGCCCTGCAAAGAAGAGAGCAAAACTCTTCTGATTGCATTGCCCAAGGTTAAGCCGAAACCTCTTTCCAAAGGTTCTACGACTATTTTGGCCTTATTTCCGCCTTCCAGGGGAGATACATCCAAATTAGTCGGTTTAATAAGTTCTTGCCAATTCTTTTGAATCACTGGTATGTCCTCTATATTACTGCATATGCAAAGTTCAAAAACGAATAGACCGTGAGGCCTTACGCCTCACTATCTCAAATACTAATAGCCATACTATACGCGGCGGCGTTTTCTCAAACGGCAGCCATTATGAGGAATGGGCGTAACATCGCGGATTGTCGTGATGGTAAAACCGACAACCTGCAAAGCTCTGATTGCAGATTCTCTACCGGAACCCGGACCTTTAACTTCAACCTCTAAAGTTTTCATACCATGCTCCTGAGCCTTTTTGCCGGCTTCTTCAGCGGCAACCTGAGCGGCATACGGAGTCGATTTACGAGAACCCTTAAAACCCTGTGCTCCGGAAGTTGACCAGGCAACCGTATTTCCCTGAGCGTCGGTAATGGTAACTCTTGTATTGTTGAAAGTAGAATTGATATGGGCAACACCGGCCGTAATATTCTTCTTCTCTTTCTTTTTAACACGTTGTGATACTGCTTTTGCCATTTAACAACCTACCTTACTTCTTTTTATTAGCAACAGTTTTGCGTTTGCCCTTGCGGGTTCTGGCGTTTTGTTTGGTGCTCTGACCGCGGACGGGCAGACCTTTGCGGTGCCGCAAACCTCTGTAGCAGCCCAAATCCATCAGCCTCTTGATGTTAACGCCGACTTCGCGGCGCAGCTCACCTTCAACCACAACATTATTGTCAATGACATCACGGATTTTGGCAACTTCTTCGTCGCTCAGTTCATGAACGCGGCGGTCCAAAGAAATTCCAGCCTTTGCACAAATGTTTTGAGCAGTTTTTCTACCAATGCCGTAGATATAAGTCAATGCGACTTCGATTCTTTTGGCAGTTGGGATATTTACACCAGCTATACGAGCCAAATTAAGTCTCCATTTTTAAAATTAATACACATTTAAAAAGTTGATCACCACTTTTCAAAATTAAGCCGGATTATATGCTAAAATTTGCAGGTGTCAACCAAAGATTCACTAAATTTTCGAAAAAAATACATTTTTTCAAAAAATTATCGCGCCGTCCTCTATTTTACGGCTAGCAAATCGTCAATTTTCTTCGCCACCGCAACAATTGACCCCGTTCCGTCCACACAGCGAAGCAACCCTTTCTTTTCAAAATAGGGAATGGTCGGATAAGTCAAAGCCCGATAATTGACGAGTCGATTCTGCACGGTAGCACGATTATCATCGATTCGCCGATAGAAATCGGTTCCGCCGCAATTATCACAAACGCCGTAAACTTTAGGCTTCTGATATTTATCATGATACCCCTGTCCGCACTTCATACAGGCATAACGTCCCAAAATACGTTCCATAATAATCTCATCCGGAACCTGAATCTCAATAACGGCATCCAAAGCAATCCCTTTTTTGGACAACATTTTTTCCAAAGCTTCGGCCTGCGGCAGAGTCCTGGGAAAGCCATCCAGAATAAACCCGTGTTTACAGTCCTCTTCGTCGATTCGCGCAGAAAGCATTTTGATAATCATATCGTCCGGAACTAGGTTTCCGCCGTCAATCAGCGCTTTTATCTCCAAACCCAGCGGCGTCCCTTTGGCTGCCTCGGCCCGCAGCATTTCTCCCGTTGACAAATGCGGAATAGCTACTCTTTCTTTTAAAAGCCGAGCCTGAGTTCCCTTGCCGCAGCCGGGCGCTCCCGTAAAAACGATATGCAGACCTAATCCGTCTTTATTCATTTCAACGTCTCTTCCGATTGGCTAAAGAAGCTTTTTTAATAAGAGATTCATACTGATAAGCAATCAAATGCGACTGCAACTGGCCGACAAAATCCATGGTAACCTGAACCACGATCAAAAGCGTCGTGCCACCCAACACAAACGGAACAGACAATTTGCTGATGAGAATTTCCGGCAGAATACACAGACCTACCAAATAGATTGCACCCAAAACCGTCAGACGGGTGATGACATAATCCAGATATTCGGCCGTATTTTTACCCGGACGAATACCGGCGATAAAGCCACCGTGCTTTTTCAAATTTTCAGCTGTTTCTTCCGGATTAAAAACAATCGCGGTATAAAAGAAAGCAAAAAAAGCAATCAGAAAAGCATACAAAGCCAAATACAACGGCTGCCCGTGTCCCAGCATCTGGCTCAGTTCCTGGACCCAGGCCGGGCCGTTTTCGGCACTGAAATTGGCAATTGTAATCGGCAGCAACAGCAAAGAACTGGCGAAAATCGGCGGAATAACCCCAGTCGGATTAATCTTCAACGGCAGATGCGAACTTTCCGAAGCACCCATCCGCCCCATAACCTGACGCTTGGGATACTGAATGATAATTTTTCTCTGTGCCCTTTCAACCAAAACAATCAAATAAATCAAGCCCAGAACCATAGCCAGCAGCATCAGGATAACCGGAGCCGACATTGAGCCGACGCGTCCGAGTTCAAAAGTCTGCGCCAAAGCTGTCGGAATATTGGCAATAATACCAACCGTAATAATCAGCGAAGAGCCGTTACCGACACCGCGGGCAGTAATCTGCTCGCCCAGCCATACGATAAACATCGTACCGCCGACCAAAGAAACGATCGTCGTAAAACGGAACACAAATCCTGGATCAACCACTGCAGACATACCTGCTGCACCGGTCATACCTTCCAAACCGACTGCGATTCCGTATCCCTGAACAATTGTAATCAACACCGTCAGATAACGAGTATACTGAGTTACCTTGCGGTGTCCGGCCTCACCTTCCTTTTTCAGAGCCATCAGAGAAGGAATAACTGATTGTCCCAGCTGAATGATAATGGAGGCGGAAATATAAGGCATAATATTAAGGGCAAAAATAGTCATGCGTTCCAGCGCGCCGCCGGCAAACATATTAAACATTCCCAAAATGCCGCCGGAATTGCGGGCAAAAATTTCCGCCAGAATTTTCGGATCAATACCCGGCAGCGGAATAAAGGTACCTAAACGGAATACGATCAAAGCCAGGACCGTAAACCACAGTCTTTTTTTCAGTTCTTCTGCTTTGCCAAATGCGGACATATCAAGATTTGCCGCCATTTTCTCTGCAAGTGAAACCATTTTTACTTCCTTAATCTATATTTAAAACAAACAATCAGGAGCTGATATAGCTCCTTTAAGCTAAGATATTAATACACTAAAAAAAATTTAATTCAACTAAATTATCCATTTACACCACATAAATAAGCCGATTCTTTTCCATCTTGCAGATAAATCTAAAGTCATTTTGCATTTACTTCAAAATTTCTGCACAAAATCCTAAAAAAGGCGGGACAACATCCCGCCTTTTTCATCAGCGTCAAGCTTTCTTCATTAAGCTACGATAGAAACCTTACCGCCTGCTTTTTCAACTGCAGCAATAGCTGTTTTGGATGCAGAATTTACGCTGATAACGGCCTTGGTGGTAATAGCACCGCGAGCCAACAAGCGTACTCCGTCCAAAGTTTTATTGATAACGCCGGCCTTAAGCAAAGACTCAACGTTAATATCCTCAGCATTCAGCTTGCCTGCGTCAATCGCTTTTTGGATCGTATCCAAATTAACAACGGCAAATTCCTTGGCAAAAGGATTCTTAAAACCGCGTTTCGGCAAACGACGGTAAATCGGCATCTGACCGCCTTCAAAGCCGTTAATCGCAACGCCGGAGCGGGATTTCTGGCCTTTCTGTCCGTGTCCGGCAGTTTTGCCTGAGCCGCTTCCGATGCCGCGGGCAACGCGCTTGCGGTTTTTTCTGGCGCCTTCGTTGTCTCTAATTTCATTAAGTTTCATTTTTTATCACCTTATAAATTCATAAAGCCATGGGTCTGGTCAAAAGCAGTGCCGGAAATTTTAATATCGTGTCAAACACGGAAAAATTCCGGCACGACAGCTTTTTGCAAATCCCTCCTACTCTTCCACTTTAACGAGGTGGGCAACCTTCTTAATCATCCCGCGGACGGAAGGTGTATCTTCCAGAACGGAGGTCTTATGCATCTTGTTTAAGCCAAGCCCGATTAAAGTAGCTCTCTGTACCTCAGGGCGTCCAATCGGACTGGCAATCTGAGTAACTTTGATAGTCTTCTTTGCAGCCATGGTTTAAGCCTCCTCAATAGCGAGTTTCGCGTTGCTGGTATTTTCGCGGCGGCTGACAATATCCCCAACCTTTTTACCGCGTTTGGCAGCAACCATACGGGGTGAATTGATAGCCTCCAGAGCATTGAAGGTAGCCTTAATCATATTGTAGGGATTGTTGGATCCCATTGATTTAGCAACCACGTCCTGAACGCCCAAGACTTCAAAGATGGCACGCATCGGACCACCGGCGATAACACCGGTACCAGCGGGAGCAGTTCTCAAAAAGACCTTCCCGGCGCCAAAACGTCCGGCAATGTCATGATGCAGAGTTCTGCCTTCACGCAGCGGAATACGAACCATATTTCTTTTAGCCTCGTTGGTAGCCTTGGTAATGGCTTCCGGAACTTCGCTGGCCTTGCCCGAACCGAAACCGACGCGTCCCTTCTGGTCACCAACAACAACGATGGCGGCAAAAGACATAGTGCGTCCGCCTTTAACGGTTTTGGCAACGCGGTTGATGTGAACCAGTCTTTCAACCAGTTCGTCTTTTTTCTCAGTCTTATTATTACGACGATCTAAAGCTTGTTGTGTCATTTCCGTAACTCCTTAAAACTTCAGACCGGCTGCCCGGGCGGCATCGGCCAAAGCTTTGACACGGCCGTGATAAATATAACCGCCGCGGTCAAAAACAACTTCGTTAACGCCTGCCTTCAAAGCGCGTTCGGCAACAACCTTGCCGATATAGCTGGCAGCTTCGATATTGGAGGATTTTTTGATGTTCTCGCGAACTTCCTTATCCAGCGTCGAAGCGGAGGCAACGGTAGCACCTTTGGCATCGTCAATAATCTGAGCATATACATGCATGTTGCTGCGAAATACAGACAGTCTCATCTTTCCATTCGCAGATTTTTTAAGAGCAGACCGCACGCGGCCTTTTCTTTTTTCAAACAATTCTCTTGGCGTACTCATTTACATTTTTCCTTATTTCTTCTTGCCTTCCTTACGACGGACATATTCGCCTTCATATTTGACGCCTTTGCCTTTGTAAGGCTCGGGTTTTCTGAAGTCGCGGATTTCCGAAGCAAGCTGACCGACAAGTTGTTTATCTGCACCAGAGATGCTGATCTGGGTAGGGCTTGCGCAGGCAATTTTAATGCCTTGGGGAGCCTGAACCGTAATATCGTGGGAGAAACCCAGCGACAAAATCAGTTTGCTGCCTTCAACACGAGCCTTGTAACCAACACCAACCAGCTCCAAATTTTTCGTAAAGCCATCATGAACACCCTTAACAATGGTATTGATATTGGCTCTGGTCGTTCCCCACAAAGCGCGAGCCTGTTTGGTTTCAGCTTTGGGAGAAACAACGACTTGATTGCCGTCTAATTTAACGTTAATATGGTCAGCATCAAAATGGCAGCTCAGTTCGCCTAATTTGCCTTTTGCCTTAACCAGATTGCTTTCAACGGCAACGGTAACGCCTTCAGGAACGATAACCGGATATTTTCCAACTCTAGACATCCTGTTTCCCTCCTAAAATACCTGACAAAGAATTTCACCGCCGACATTGGCTTTACGGGCATCATTGTCGCTCATAACTCCCGACGGAGTGGAAATGATCGAAATACCCAAGCCGTTGTATACTCTCGGCAAGTCCTTAACGCTTGAATAAACGCGGCGGCCGGGAGTCGAAACGCGGTAAATTTCAGTTATAACCGAAGTACCCTCATGGTACTTTAATTTAATGCGAAGTTCATCAACGCCGGGGCGTACATTGACTTTTTCATAACCGAGAATATAGCCTTCTTTTTTCAGAACTTCCAATACATTTTCACGCAAGCGAGAAGCAGGTGATACGACTTCACTCTTCTTTGCTCTTTGTGCGTTTCTAATGCGTGTGAGCATATCGCCCAAAGGATCAGACATAGACATTATCTTTATCTCCTACCAGCTTGATTTTACTAAACCAGGAATTTCGCCGAAGCTGGCCATGTCTCTGAGTTCAACACGGGCCAGACCGAATTTCCGATAAACACCACGAGAACGACCGGTAAGTTTGCAACGGTTTCTGTATCTGATTTTTGCAGAATTACGGGGCATCTCAGCTAATTTAAGAGTAGCCTGGAATCTCTCCTCGGGAGAAATGCTTTTGTCCATGACCACCTTTTTGAGCTTTGCACGGCGCGAAGCAAATTTTTCGGCCATTTTAGCTCTTTTCAAGTTTCTGTAAATCGAACTTGTTTTTGCCATCGTTTAAATCTCCACTTATTTCCTGTAAGGAAGGTTAAAGCCGGTCAGAAGAGCCTTGGCTTCTTCATCTGTCTTTGCCGTTGTGCAAATGCAGATGTCCATCCCTCTGATATTTTCAACTTTGTCATAGTTGATTTCCGGGAAAATAATCTGCTCTTTAATGCCAAAAGCAAAGTTTCCTCTGCCGTCAAAGTTCTTGCCGGTAATACCGTGGAAGTCTCTAACGCGGGGCAGTGCCATATTGATCAGTCTTTCCAGGAACTCATACATTCTGGTTGAACGCAGGGTAACCTTGCAGCCAATCGGCATGCCTTCTCTTACCTTAAACGTCGCGATTGATTTGCGGGCTTTGGTAATAACCGGTTTCTGACCGGCAATCAGAGCCAGCTCATCAACAGCATTGTTAAGTTTTTTCTTGTCCGTAACGGCGTCACCGACACCAATGTTCAGGACAATTTTAGTCAACTTAGGAATCTCATGTGGGTTTTTGTAACCGAATTTTTCCACAAGAGATTTTTTTATGACCTCATTATACAAAGTTTCAAAATTTGCCATAAATTTTTCTCCCATTAATCGATTACTTCACCGGTTTTACGAGCAACGCGCACTTTCTTACCGTCAACGGTCTTATAACCGATTTTGGTAGCTTTGCCGTCTTTCGACAAAGCAACGTTGGAAACGTTAATCGGCGCTTCTTTAGTAACAATTCCGCCCGGGTTGGTTTGGCTGGGCTTAGTGTGTCTTTTAACAAGATTAACACCTTGGACAACCACTTTGCCTTCCTTCGGCATAGCTTTTACTACTTCACCAGTTTTGCCCTTGTCGTCACCCGACAAGATTACAACTTGGTCACCCTTTTTTATTTTTAATTTAGGCATTACAATACCTCCGGTGCTAATGAAATAATTTTCATAAATTTCTTTGCACGCAGCTCTCTGGTAACGGGGCCGAAGATACGGGTACCAATCGGCTCGCCATCCTTGTTAATCAGAACTGCAGCGTTTTTATCAAAACGGATAACCGATCCGTCTTTACGGCGAATATCGGAAGCCGTACGAACAATAACAGCTTTGTGGACATCGCCTTTTTTCACGCGACCCTTTGGAATAGCGTCCTTAACGGATACGACAATAACGTCGCCCACAGAAGCATGCATTCTCTTGGAGCCTCCAAGAACTTTAATGCACTGCACCTGACGCGCGCCAGAGTTGTCGGCTACATCGAGGTTGGTTTGCATCTGTATCATTTTTTAATTCCTTTTCTCTTAGGCGTTATCAACGATTACAGTCCAACTTTTGGTCTTTGAATACGGAACAGATTCGATAATGCGAACCGTATCGCCGACTTTGAACTGGTTGTTTTCATCATGAGCAGAATATTTCTTGCTCTTTTTGATAAACTTCTTATAAACCGGATGCATAACCTGACGCTCAACTTTAACGACAACGGTTTTATCCTGTTTATCACTTACAACAACACCTTGAAGAATTCTTTTAGGCATAGTCTTTCTCCTAACTATTCTTCTTGCGCTCAGCAATGAGCGTGTTGATTTTGGCAACTTCCTTGCGGACTTTACTTAATAACGCAGTATTCTGCAATTGTCCAGTAGATTGTTGCACCCTCAGGTTAAACTGCTCTTTTTTGCATTCCAGCAGTTTGGCTTCAAGTTCATCAATACTCATCGCACGAAGATCTTTTGTTTTTACCATTGTTTAAGCTCCTTGCTCTGAATTCAGTTTCTTAATAAACTTGGTTTTAATCGGCAGCTTGGCAGCTCCCAACGCAAAAGCCGAACGGGCCAGTTCTTCATCAACGCCTTCGCATTCAAACAAGATACGGCCGGGCTTGACTCTTGCAACCCAGAACTCTACAGAGCCCTTACCTTTACCCATACGAACCTCAGCCGGTTTATCCGACACGGGAACATCCGGGAATATTCTAATCCATAATCTTCCGGCTCTCTTCATCTCGCGGGTAATCGCGCGACGGGCTGCCTCAATCTGGCGGGCCGTAATACGGTCCGGAGACAGAGCCTTCAATCCATATGAACCAAAACTTAATTCTGCACCGCCTTTAGTCAGACCGTGAATACGGCCTTTGTGCTGTTTGCGGAACTTTAATCTTTTCGGACTTAACATTTTTTATTTACCTTTATTTCTGTTCGGCCAACTTTTTATCCTGCGCCATCGGATCATGAGCCATAATGTCACCCTTATAGATCCAGACTTTAATACCGCAGGCACCATAGGTCGTATGAGCCGTAGAGGTTGCATAATCAATGTCAGCACGCAGCGTGTGCAAAGGCACACGGCCTTCGCGGTAATACTCGGTTCTGGCAATTTCGGCACCGCCGAGACGGCCCGAACAGCAAACCTTGATACCTTCTGCACCCAAACGGAGAGCTGACTGCATAACGCGCTTCATAGCACGGCGGAAAGCAACGCGGCGTTCCAACTGTTGAGCCACGCTGTCTGCAACCAACTGGGCGTCCAGCTCAGGTTTTCTGACTTCCAGAATGTTTAACTGGACTTCGGAATCAGTCATTTTCTGAATCTCTTTTCTCAAGAGTTCAATATCCTGTCCTTTTTTGCCAATTACAACACCCGGCCTTGCAGAGTGAATTGTAACTCTGGCCTTTTTGGCAGGACGTTCAATAACGATTCTGCTGATGCCGGCCTGAGCCAATTTCTCTTTCAGGAATTCTTTAATTTTAACGTCTTCCAGAAGGTAGTCAGAATATTTTTCATCTGCATACCAACGGGAATCCCAAGTACGGTTAACTCCCAAACGAAGACTGGTAGGATTTACTTTCTGTCCCATTAACTTACTCCCCGCGCTCAGCAACAACAATGGTCATGTTAGAGAACGGCTTCAAAACGCGAGCCCCTCTGCCACGGCCTCTGGCGTGCATACGTTTCATTACTAAACCTTTGCCCACGTAAGCTTCTTTAACAACAAGCTTATCAATGTTCAACTGATGATTGTTTTCAGCATTGGCAATTGCGGACTGCAATACGGCCAAGGCAACCTTAGCAATTCTCTTCTTCGAAAAGCTCAGCTCGGCAACAGCCTTGGAAACATTCAAGCCGCGGATCGACTGCGCAACCAGGTTCAGCTTGCGAGGAGAAGTGCGGATCGAGTGGCAAACGGCCAAAGCCTCGTTTGCGGCAACTCTTCTTGCGTCTTTAGACTTGCTCATCATTAACCTCTCTTAGCTTTCTTATCTGCTGCATGACCGTAAAAAGTACGGGTCGGAGCAAATTCACCAAATTTGTGCCCAATCATATCCTCAGTAACCAAAACGGGGATAAATTTGTGACCGTTGTGCACACCGAATGTCAAACCGACAAACTGCGGCAACATCGTCGAACGGCGAGACCAAATTTTAATCACTTCATTACGGCTCGAAGACTTTGCGGCTTCGGCTTTTTTGAGAAGATAGCCATCAACAAACGGCCCTTTCCATACGGAACGTGTCATTAGCGTTTCTCCTTATTTCTTTTTGTTTTCATGACGGCTTCTCATAATGAATTTGTCCGTCTTTTTATTAGTACGAGTTTTAGCACCCTTAGTCGGCTTACCCCAAGGAGTAACCGGATGACGGCCGCCCGAAGTGCGTCCTTCACCACCGCCGTGCGGGTGATCAACCGGGTTCATAGCAACACCACGGGAAACCGGACGGTTACCTAACCAACGGTTACGGCCCGCTTTACCAAGTGATTTATTCTGGTTATCAGGGTTGGAAACTGCACCGACCGTAGCCAGACACTCTTCACGAACAACCCTTAACTCACCGCTGCTCAGTTTCAGCTGAGCATAACCGGCGTCCTTACCAACCAGCTGAGCATAACAACCTGCAGAACGAACCAATTGGCCGCCTTTGCCAGCTCTCAGCTCAACATTGTGAATAATGGTACCGACCGGCATATTTTTCAGAGGCATGGCGTTACCCGGCTTAATATCTGCTTTATTGGCAGAAATGACTTTATCGCCGGATTTCAGTCTCTGCGGAGCCAAAATATAAGCCTTTTCGCCGTCTGCATAGCTGATCAAAGCAATGAAAGCGGAACGGTTAGGATCATATTCGATTCTCTCGACAGTAGCCTCTGCGTCAAATTTATTACGTTTGAAGTCAATAACGCGCAATTTGCGTTTATGACCGCCACCAATTCTACGACTTGTAACATGCCCGAAATTATCACGACCGCCGGTTTTTGTCAGACCAATGGTCAGAGATTTTTCAGGTTTGCCTTTGTAGAGCTCGCTTCTATCAACGATAACGAGCTGACGAAGTCCAGGAGATGTGGGCTTATAATTTTTTAATGCCATGTCTTATATCCCTGTTGTAACATCAATGTTTTGACCTTCGGCAAGCGTAACAATCGCTTTTTTGAAATCGGAACGCTGTCCGATATAGCCTTTAAAACGCTTTTCTTTGCCGAATTGACGAATTGTATTAACTTTGTTTACCTTAACGTTGAAGATTGCCTCTACGGAAGCCTTTACTTCATCTTTGCTAGCAGACAAAGGAACCAAAAAAGTAACTTTACCGGCTTCGGAAGAAATCATCGATTTCTCGGTAATAACCGGACGTACGAGCGTATCATACATTTTTGCAGTTACATTGTTTGTTTTTTTAGACTTACTCATTTCAATCTTTCTCCTAAGCAAACAACTGCATCTTTAGTCAAAACCAGTTTGTCTTTTCTTAAGATGTCATATACGTTGGCACCGATGGTCGGCAAAACGTCAACACCAATGATGTTTCTGGTTGCCAAAGCAAAGTTCATGTCAACTTCCTTACCGTCGATAAACAAGCTGTTTGTCAAGCCGCACGCGGCCAACTTAGCCTTCAGATCTTTGGTTTTGGGAGCAGACAGCTTGGCTTCGTCAATAATAACCAGATTACCCTCCTTGGCTTTGGCTGACAAAGCAGTCTTCAAACCGAGTTTACGGAATTTTTTGGTCAGTTCGTGAGAATGATCGCGAACAACCGGTCCGAAAACGATACCGCCTTTGCGGAACTGCGTACCCTTGCGGGAACCCTGACGGGCACGTCCGCCGCCTTTCTGTTTGAAAGGTTTTGCCGGAGTCAAAGCGACTTCGGAGCGGCCTTTGGTTTTATGGTTGCCCGACTGCAGTCTGGCCAACTGCCAAACAACAACACGGTGCAAAATATCGGCGCGAACATCCAAACCGAAAATCGATTCGTCAAGTTCGATTGAGCCGACATTTTTGTTATCTAAATTCAAGATGTCCTGTTTCATCATTTCAATCCTTTAATTTCTATGCATTATCAGCCGGCGTTTCAGCTTCGGCTTTAACTGCAACAGGTTCATCAACTTTCTTCAAACCGGCAGGCATCGGCAGAGCGACCGTCGCAGGCTTTTTAACGGCATCAGTAACATAAACCCAACCGTTTTCGGAACCGGGAACAGCACCTTTTACCATAATTAAGCCTTTGTCGGCGTCAACGGAAACGACCTTCAGGTTCTGAACGGTAACACGCTCATTACCCATATGGCCGGCCATTTTCTTGCCTTTGAAAACTTTGCCGGGATCTTGTCTTTGTCCTGTAGAACCATGGGAGCGGTGAGAAATAGAAACACCGTGGGTTGCCTCCAAACCAGCAAAGTTGTGGCGTTTCATAACACCAGCAAAACCTTTACCGATAGAAGTTCCGCAGACATCAACAAACTGACCGGGAACAAAATGTTCTACAGATAATTTATCGCCGACAGACAACAGGCAGTCTTCAGAAACTCTGAATTCGGCCAATTTTTTCTTCGGCTCAACATTAGCTTTGGCAAAATGCCCCTTCAGGGGTTTAGAAAGATTTTTGGCCTTAACGCTGCCGGTACCGAGCTGAACAGCGGCATAGCCGTCCTTTTCAGCCGTTCTGACGGCAACAACTTCCAAACCGTCCACATGAAGAACCGTCACCGGAACATGGGTTCCGTCGGCTTCAAACACGCGGGACATTCCAAGCTTTTTTGCGATTAGACCCGTACGCATTATTATTTTTTCCTTTTCTTAATAGGTTGACCTGCGACAGGCGCAAGCCAACATTAATTTTTATTACAGTTTAATTTCAACATTTACGCCGGCAGCCAGATCCAGCTTCATCAAAGCATCAACCGTTTGCGGCGTGGGATCTACGATATCGAGAAGTCTTTTATGAGTGCGGATCTCGAACTGCTCACGGGATTTTTTGTTAACGTGCGGAGAACGGTTTACCGTAAATTTCTCGATTCTGGTGGGCAGAGGGATCGGCCCTCTGACATTAGCCCCGGTTCTTTTGGCCGTGTGCACGATTTCTTTGGTCGACAAATCAAGCAGACGATGGTCAAAAGCCTTGAGGCGAATTCTTATATTTTGTGTATCCATCATGTTTAAGTACTTTTCCTATAACTAGACGGCAAAACACCAATGTTTAGAAGTTTGCCATCTAAATGATTAAACTCTGCAGAGCCTTGCCAGGCAAGGAATGCGGTATGTTTTATATCCGAACCGCAAACAGATTTTACCTCTTTTTGCAGCTCTTGTGCGCCCCTTGTAACATAGACAAACTTATATTGCAAGCAAAAAAAGCAAAAAAATGCATTTTTATTTCCAGCAATCCCTTTGTCTGACTCTGATTGAGTCATTTGGCGTTTTCCGAAAGATACCGTACGGATTTAACTTGTGGCGGATAATTTTAGACAAAACACGACCTTGGTGGAAAGTGATTTAAAAGTTATCCCGCGCACCACAACTCCCAGTTGACAAACCTTGCTTTCTATCATTAGTATATATATGTAAATATTAAATTATTTAAAATTGAACTAAGGAGAAAAACATGACCAAAACTATTCGCAGGGTAATTCGCGTAAATGAAACCAGAACCAGCATCTGCCTCACCAACCTGGAATGGGATGCCATTGACATATTTTGCGAAGCCGAACATATCCGCCGCAATATCCTGCTTGGCCTGATTGCCCGCTACAGGGACGAAAACGAACAGGAGTTCGAAAAAGAAAGGGAAAAGAAAACCAAACTTGAAAAACAAAGCAAAAAGAAAAAGACCAATTTAACTTCCGCCGTCAGGTTGTTTCTCCTGCAATACTTCAAAACCCTTTCCTCAAAAATCAAAAAATCCCGAACGAACACTCCGGATTTTAACAATATTTTCAAAATCTTAAATGACATTTTCAAAAGTTAACAGGTTGTCAAAATCAAAAATTACCACAAATCAGTGCATTAAAGTTACCATTCAGGTTAGAAACCAATATTTTTACAGTTATTGATTGCAACTTTAAAAATATATGATATAAACTACTTAAAGTTACTAATCATAAAACATATAAACCATGACTAAACTCTGTAATAAAATAATTACACTCAAAGACCGCAGAACCAGTATGCGTTTATGCCTTAAAGAATGGTCCGCACTGGAGGATGTTTGTTTAAATGAAAAAATAAGCCGTAATATTTTAATCAGTTTAATTGAAGACAATAAAAATCCGTTATTGGGACTTACTTATGCAACCCGGTTATTCTTGCTTTTATACTACAGAACGAAGATATTTAATCCCAAAGAAACTTTGGAAAACATCATGCACGAAATAGCCTGAACAGCTAAAATGTTTCAAGAAACTCCGCTGCCAGAAAGGCAGCGGAATTTTTATTCCGGATACCCGTTTTTTACAAGAAAGCGGCAGAAATTCATCTGCCGCTTTTCCTTTTTTCCGATATCAAATATCAGCCGTTATTATCT
>CALXTO010000014.1 GCA_944391425.1 uncultured Alphaproteobacteria bacterium
GTGAATTCTTCTTTCCGGCAAAGTCTTTCAATTCTTCCCATATAATCGGCTGAGGTGCTTGCGCTGTAATTATTTTCTAAAAGCCAGTTTTCAAAATTCTTCAACATCTCAAATCTCCTTTATCAAAAACTTAGTCAATAAATACCGGCTCAGAAAACACAGCTACCATAACCCGCTGCAATCTTTTACATTCCTTAAGACAATCGCTAAAATATTGATAAGGCGTTGGAAGAATTGTATTGTTAAGTTTTACATACCACATTGTTTTTTCCTTTCATAAATAGTGTTTTGCTCATTAACTATTTATATTATGCGGTATATTTTCTTTATCGGGAGCCCCTAAAACGCATAAACCTGATGACATTTTGCTACGATTTAGAGAATTTAAAATAAAAACAAGAATTTAACTTAATGACCTAAATGGCAATAAGTTGTATGTAAATGAAAAATATCTTGCTAATGAAACTTTTTACTTATAGATACTTTTTCAAAACCACATTTTTGAGTTCTGCAGATGCATCAATAGCTTTTTGAGCCTCATCAATTTGTTTTTCAAGTTTTTCTATTTGAGATAGGGCCTTTTCCTGTTTCTTAAATTCAGGTAACGGAATAGTTATACCTTCAACTCTATCAATAGAAGCTCTCTTACTTCTCGAGAATCCCAAAATTTTGCCTTCTTCGTTTAATGCAAAAGCCAAATATTTTTCAGTAATGATATTTTCTTTTAGTATTCTTATAAAACCGCAATGGTCTGTTGGATAAAATGGAATATTTTCTGCTATTACATTCGTCATCCAATCTCCGTCAATCCCCCATAATACAGAAGATTTACTAAAATCACTTATTAACATTTTATCAATGTAGCCAAACGGTTGAAAAACATTAGCACTATATACGGGAATTTTTCCATTAGCTATTAAATCTGAATTCAGAACTCTTCGTCCTATTGATAAACTAAAGACTGTTGAATCACTTAAACGAATTTTTTGAACAGCACCATCATATAAAGCTTTTAATAGGTCATGAATTTCATTTTTATTTGAATGAATTGTTTCTTCAAATAATTTTGTTTTCTTTTCAATTTCCTCAATCTCATCAACTATTTTTTGTTGAATATCAATTGGGGGAAGAGGAATTTGAATTTCATTTAAGTTTTTTTGATTTAATTTGGGTACATTTTGTCCTGTTATATACGCTGATAAATCTAGGCTGTTCAAAATTTCTACTAAATATTTATCTAATATTTTATTTCTATGAGGTCTTAAAACATGGGCATGATTATTTACCCAAGATTTTCCATGGATTATAAAGGCAGAATTTTCATTTTCTCCCCATTTTGCCCCATCTTCTCCAATTAAAACTAATTGTTCTTCAAATATATATCTTTCAACATAATCAATTATACCTGTTGAACCATAATATGGTATTTTACCAGCAACTCGTTCATTTTTGCTTAGTGGAATTCTTTTACTATCTAAATTATCAACTAACTCTCCAACTTTCGAAAGTAAGTATTTACTTTCAATTTTTATTTTTTTTTTAGTTTTTATATTGATTGTTTTTTCAAAATCAACCCTATCAAAAGTCATCATATCAAGCAAATTAATTATTGAGATATTATCTTTTAATGTTTCGTCAATTTCAATATTTTCATATTTAAAAGCTTTATAAATATATGTACTTGCCTTTTGAGGATTATCAAAGCTATTTATATCAAACAATCTGGTGCAATCATCAATAGATTTTCCTTTTTGAATTGCGTGGATCCCTTCTGAACCTCTACGATTAGAAAATTCATAGCCTAAAAATCGCTTTTCGGCATCTTTTTCTCCAGTTTTGACAATCACAACTTTTTGAGGATAAGCTAAGATAAAGTAATAAAGTTTTTCTTTCTCTGTCGAAATGACTTTATTCCAAAATTCTTTATCTTGTTTTATTTTTGGAGAATATTCTTTATATAAGTCGTGATTTTTAACTTTATCATTCGGATTTTTCTCTAATAAAGTAACATAATCTTCAAAAGTTAAACCT
This sequence comes from uncultured Alphaproteobacteria bacterium, assembly GCA_944391425.1. Classification (GTDB taxonomy): domain Bacteria; phylum Pseudomonadota; class Alphaproteobacteria; order RF32; family CAG-239; genus CAZU01. The sequence goes on from CALXTO010000014.1 coordinate 2,032, forward strand.
TCCCAAGCATAACTAACATATTTTGAAACTGGGAATTCAATTTCATTGATTGTTACATCAGTAAAATCGGTAAAGAATTTATCAATAGATTTTTGAAGATTTGTACATTCATAATTGTTTCTTCTACGTAAGAACAAAACAACCGTATTTGTGCCTGTTGCCATAAATGTATTTGAACCAAGTTCGGTAATGCCAACAATTTCAAAATACTTCAGAAGTAACTCCCGAGTTTTTGTATAAATACCGGAATTTGTAAGAATTGAATTCGGCAAAATTATACCTGCAACACCACCATCTTTAAGTAATTGTTTTGTTCTTTCAACAAACAAACATTCAATTTCGGAACTGTTATCAGTTAAAGAATTATACAATTCAAAGTCTTTTTCAGTGTAATAATCTCTTGTTGTTTGTTTAAAAGAAGATACAGAATACGGAGGATTACTCAATATAATATCAAACTGTTGATTATCTTTTGAACCATCATCATTAGCTTTATGTAGTTTGCCTTTATAATCTTTTGTTTTTACAAAATTACCCAAACCGTCACTTAAAATAACATTAGCTAGACCATCACCATGTAAATAACAACCTACTTTGCCAACTTTTACAAGGCGATAATCTTTTTCTATTCCATATACATAATCAGTTGCCCAATCATATTGATCCTCTTGCCATGTTTTTATTTTCTTTGCTGTTTTATCAATAAATTTTGAAGGTTGCTTTTCGTTAATTAAGTTTTGCACTTCATGCATATATTCGGTAACGAAGTGCCCACTACCTGCGGCATAATCAATCATATACGGCAAAATATTACCGTCTTTTGAATTAAGTTTTGCACTAACGATATCATCTAGTGGTAAGCTTTTTATAATAAACTGAGCAATAGGAACAGGAGTGAAAAATTGCCCTGCCTCTTGTTTCAAGCCTGTTGTTAAAAGTAATTCAAAAAAGTCGGATAGATATTGTTGACGTTTATTGTATCTAATACGATAGCTTTGCAACAGCTCAACAACTTCTTTTACTATTTTGGCGTTTTCAACAAATGAATCATGATCATAGACTTCTTTAATTGCAAACTCATTATTCTTTTCCAAACGTAATATATTTATTTCTTGTAAAAGCTGTTCCTTTACCTGTGAAGATAGGTGTTGATATTTATTTTCAAATTCTTTTTCATCAAAATCACTTACAACTCTTGATAAAAATACCTTCATTCCATTTTTATATAAATCAGTTAACCTCAACTGAAAAGAAACATGATTATCCTGTCCTTCTTTCCATTGAAAATCAAGTTCTTCATCATCTTGTTTTGATGTTTCATCATAAACTTTACAAAGAAACAAAGTGAAAATTTTATTAAAAGCATTTCCTTTATCGGAAACAACATTGTGTCTTAAAATCTCTAAAAACTGATTAAAAATAAAACTTGAATCATCTTGAGTTATTGGTTTTAGTTGGCTTTTTATAAATGCTTTACTCTCAAAATTATATGGAGTAACCCAAGATTCAAAAACACCATTATCTTTAGTTAATTTATTCCATTTATCATAAAAATCTTTTATATCGCCAACTCTATAATCATCTTCAATTTTTATAATTGCATTTTTATATTCGAAACTGTTTTTATCCAATTTTGAAGTATAAAGCATTAAAACATCAGCCTTATTACTAAACTTAAAATAAGTAAACAGCTGACCGCCATTTTTTTGCATATTGTTTAGTTCTTTATCAAATTCTTTACCCCAAGTTTTACATTCTATAAGTAAAAATTCAGAACCATCATCTTTATTAACACATATATCCAAACGTCCAGATGTTCCGTGCCCAGCTGGCCAAGTTTTTTCGAGGATGATATTTTTAGGGCTGTATCCTTTTTCAAGTAAACGGTTAACACATTCCAAAACGACCCAATTTTCATCTTGGGAAAAATTTTGAGTAGTTTTACAATCTGCTGCAATTTTACCATAATTTATGGACTTTTTAGAAAAATCTACTTCAATTACATATCCATTATGTTGTTGATATGCTTTAGCATACACATCAACAGTATCATTTTTAGGCTTAAAGCCCAGTGTTAAAAGTAATTTTTTTATATCCATAATTTAATACTCCATACTGGGTTTATAGCAATATACTATAAAAAAATATAATAATTTTTGGTTAATATTAACATAAAACATAACCATTTTTTAACTTTTAACTATTAACGACATCAAGTAACGACTCGTCAAACAACTCAATTTTCTTTGCCAATGTCTTAAAATCATCATAAAAAGTTGTCCGATAATTGCACAGTATCGCGCACCATTTTTGAGAATTCCGCATTTATTGCGGATTTTTTGTTTTTAAACAAGTGCTTATTTAGTCCGATTTTGGAAATTGAGAAAAGAGCATTTTTTACAAAATTATCGGACTTTTTGTGCGAAGGCTAAGAAAATCAAGCGTTTTACCATTTCAAATCCCAGTCCGATGACAATTAAATCTAAATTAAATAATTACATATTATCCTAATATAGCATTTCATCTAAAATGATCAGGAGCAATAAATTGGTTGCGAACTTAATAAAATTATCATCCATTATGCCTTTTGAAAATATACAGGACTACAAAATACATCTTGCTTCAACAGATGGCCAGAGTGAGCCTCTAGATATTTTTTTAATTGATAAAAAAAGATGGATAGGATGGAATGAGTATAAACCACAAACTAATGCTTTTAACCGAAAATATATTATTTCTTTTGTAAATGTGTATTATGAAAAAGACACTTGGCTGTTCAGCGGAATTTATGAAGTTTCGGATATAAAAGATGACAGGTATGTAATCCACGAAATGCCTTTGTATAACGAATTTATTGGCAGACTAAAAGTAAATTTGAAATTTTGCGGTAGAAATCGTCGGTTAAATTTTGAAACTGTTTTTGATGAAATGTATGTAAAAACTATTTTAGAAGAACCTGTTAAATTTAAAAATTTTAAAAGTTATAATTCTGTCAGCGTTAGTTATGCAGATTTAAAATTTATTATTGATAACCAATTACCGGACTGGCATACGGCATTGCAAAACATTTACGGGGTATATTTAATAAAAGACAAAAATAATGGTAAAGAATATGTCGGCTCGGCGTGTGGTGGCTGTGGAATATGGAACAGGTGGAAAGATTATGTTGCAGATGGACATGGTGGAAATAAAGAATTAAAAAAAATTGTCAAAGATAAAGGTTTTGAATATATACAAAATAATTTTCATTACACTTTGCTAGAGCAAATTTTAAATACAGCCTCAAATGAATATGTTATTTCCCGAGAAAATTATTGGAAAGAAGTTTTATTATCTAGGAAATTCGGATACAATTCAAATTAGGCAACAAAATGAAATACTTCATATTTTTTATAGTTTTAATATTTTCAGCGCAATGTTTTGGGAATGATTGTCATAATATAAAAGACAATGACCTAAAATATCTTTGCCTGAGTAGAAAAAGAATAATTCAGTATATTGTAACAGCATAAAGAATCAGGCTAAAAAACAATTTTGTTTGGCCGTTGTAAAAAATGAAAAAAACTATTGTTATTCTATCAATAATAAAGATTTAAAAAACTACTGTCTAGCAATGGTTAATTAGGATTTTAAATTGCCTCAATTTTTCTTCCCAATTCTTTAAAATCATCATACTCATTAGTCCGATAATTGCACAGTATCGCGCACCATTTATTGAAATTCCGCATTTGTTGCGGGTTTTTTGTTTTTAAACAAGAACTTATTAAGTCTGATTTTTGAAGCTTTGAAAATAGCAATTTTTACAAAATTATCGGACTTTTTGATAATAAGCCAAGAAAAACAAGTGTTTTATCGTCTATAATCCCAGTCCGATAACTCAATAAAATACATAATTTTACTCCTTTATTAACTATGCCTTGAATAATCCTATTCGGGAGCCCCTTATTTTCTACTTTTTGATGACATTTTGCTACGATTTGAAGATTTTACAAACTTAATACTTACCATAGTGTTAGTATGCACATCTTGAATATTTAATTTGTTTTATGTAGCTTCTGATTAAATTTTGGATATTTATTAAAGGGAAAGCAAATGGCTAAAAAGATTGTGATTTTAAATGGAAGTCCGAGAGTATCGGGAAATACCAAAGGTTTGATTGAGGCTTTTACAGAAGGCGCAAAAAGTAACGGGCATGAGGTTATTTGTTTTGATTTGCAACAAATGAATATTCACGGGTGTTTAGGGTGTTTCGGCGGTGGAAAAGATAAAAACAGCCCGTGTGTGCAAAAGGACGATATGATTAAAATATATCCTGAATATGCTGTGGCCGATATTGTCGTTTTAGCATCTCCTATGTATTATTGGGGATTTTCCGGACAATTAAAATGCGCATTTGACAGATTGTTTGCCGTTGCTGAATGCAATATGTTTTATCGCAATCCTAAAAAACAATGTATTATGTTAATGGCATCAGAGGGAAACAGTAAAAGCAATGCCGAGCCGGCAGTTAATTATTATGAAGCGTTGTTAAAACACATAGGATGGAAAAATCTTGGCCATATTATTGCCGGCGGAGTTATGAAAACCGGCGATATAAAAGGGCATAAAGCTTTGGATGAGGCAAGAAAACTGGGTGCCTCATTATAATTTAGGGCGATTATTGTCCCCCCATTCACATAAAGCGAAAAGCATCGGAATAAGGGATTTTCCTTTGTCTGTTAAACTGTATTCAACTTTTGGTGGAAGTTCGGGATAGACTTTACGGTTTATCAGCCCATCTTTCTCTAACTCTTTTAAGGTAGTGCTCAACATTTTAAAAGATATTTTGCCAATAAGGCGGTGCAAAGCATTATGCCGCAAAACATTAAATTCTCCCAACCAATAGAGCACTATCATTTTATATTTTCCTCCGATAATTGATAGAGTGTAACCAAAGCCAGTGTTTTCTAATTTGGTGTTTGGCGGGATACATTGTGACATTTTGCACTCTCCTTTTGGTTCGTATAATACGAAATAGTTAGTATTGATTTTTTGTAGTATATACTATTAAATTCATCTATGCAAGAAATTTTAGGAGATTATATATGCTCAAAAAAATATTATTTTTGTTGGTATTAGGATTGTCGATTACGTCAGCTAATGCCGCGGATGTTCGTTTGAATATTAATAAAGGAGATAAATCTATGGTGTCAGTAAGTGATTATCAAGCTGTTAAAGATACGATTAGCAAGTATTTAGAGGCCGGAAAGCAGGGGAAAAGCGAAATTATGAAGCATGCTTTTCATAAGGACGCAATAATGTATAATGCAGATAAAGGAGCAATTGAAGGCGGAAACATTCAGGCTTTGTTTGATTATATTGACAATAACCCGGCGGCGTCTGATATGGAAGCGGATATTACCTCAGTTGATATTGCCGGTAATATTGCTTATGCAAGAGTTGAATCCAATAACTGGCACGGCGCAAGATTTTCTGATATGTTTTTATTGCTTAAAGACAATGGTGAATGGAAAATTTTAACGAAGGTCTTTTATAGCAATTAATTTTTTAGTTTTTAACAATTAGTTAGGTTTCATCAATCGAACGGCAGGCATAAAACTGCCGTTTGTTATTTTGATACTTCATTTATAAAAATTTTAAAATTAAATTATTACTAACAATTCAGATGTGTTCTGTTTATAAATATCTTCAAAAAGCTCAATTTTCTTGGTTAACTGCTTAAATTCATCATAATTTTCAGTCCGATAATTGCACAGTATGTAAATTCCCATTGCTTCGCAACGGGTCCCTTTCGTCCCGTAGGGTTCAAACTTCGCTTTCAGCTTGTTTTCACCAACTATCGACTCCGCGCACTATTTTTAAGATTTCCGCATTACTAAAGGATTTTTTATTTTTAAACATAGGCTAAACAACGCGGGCAACGGTCAGCGTGTCGACGGATTTGGCGCCGGCGCGCTTTAAGGCATAGGCGCATTCTTTCAGTGTTGTGCCTGTGGTCAGCACGTCATCAATCAAAATCACTCTTTTGCCTTTTATTTCCTCCGGTTTTTTGACGCTGAAAGCTCCTTTGACATTTTCAAGCCTTTCTCGCCCTCTCAACTCGACCTGCGGGCGGGTGCGGCGATGTTTGACCAGAGAGCGGCAGTTTAGTTTAAGCCCGCTGAGCCGACTCAGTTCGTGCCCTAAAAGCGCCGACTGATTATAACGCCTCTTAATCAGACGGGTATAGTGCAGTGGGACAGGAATAATCACATCAGCACCCGCATTAAAAATATCCCGGCCGGCCACAAACATCATTTTGGCCAGCAGAGAGGCATTGTCCGTTTTGTCGTGAAATTTGAAGGCCAATACAAGATGCTTGGAATTTTCATCATAGCGGAACGCCGAACGGCTGAGGCGAAACGGTGTCCGTTTTTTGGACAAACAACTGCCGCATAGCATTTTACTGCCGTTTTCGGGAAGTGTTTCCAGCGGATGACCGCATTTTTGACAATAAGGCGCGGTAATGAAATTAATTTCCTGAATGCAACGTGGACATAATCCGCGGTTATCCGGCAGGATACAACCGCATTTAAGACAGCGCGGCGGCAAAATACAGTTCAAAAATTGTTCCCAGATTTTCATCAGGCTGCCAGTTTAGCCAGTTCTTTATGAATGTCGTTTATGTTGTCAACGACAATAATCCCGGCATCTTCCATGGCGTCTTTTTTATCCTGCGCCGAAATATGCCCGTTGCTGATGATGTCGCCGGCATATCCCATTTTATGTCCGAAGGGAATGGCGTTTCCGGCAACAAAGCCGATTACCGGCTTTTTATGCGCGATTTCTTTGTAGTATTTGGCTGCAACTTCCTCAAAAGTTCCGCCCAATTGTCCAATCATGACAATCGCCCGGGTATCTTTGTCTTGATGGAACCGTTCCAGAGCGTCAACAAAATCAACCCCGATCAGCATATCGTCCCCCAGACCGATGACCGTTGACTGCCCTTCTCCGGCGCGGGACGTTTCCAATACGGCCTCGTAAGTCAGTGTGGAAGAGCGCGAAACAATCCCGATTTTTCCGGGGCGGTGGATATTTTCCGGAAAAATCCCCAAACGTGCTTCGCCCGGCGTGATAATTCCCGGAGTGTTGGGTCCGATGAGTCTGGTCGGCGCATCTTTAAGCATGGCTTTTATTTCCATCATGTCTTTAATCGGAACCCCGTCAGCAATACAAACCGCCAAATCCAGCTCTGCTTCGGCAGCCTCACGCACTGCCGATCTGACATACGGTGCCGGAACATACATGACGCTGGCATTGGCTCCCGTTGCCTCTTTTGCTTCTTTGACAGAATTAAAAACCGGCAGCCCCAAATGCATTTCGCCGCCTTTGCCGGGGGTTACGCCGCCGACGACTTTAGTTCCGTAATCCAGAGAACGACGGATATGGAACGTGGCCTGGGTACCGGTAATTCCTTGGCAAATGACTTTTGTGCCACTGTTCACCAAAATTGACATCAGTCATTCTCCTCCATTGCTTTGACCAGTTTGTTGACGGCGTCTTCCATGGTATCCGCCATAATGACGGGAAGTTTTGATTTTTCAAGAATTTCACGCGCTTCGTCTTTGTTTGTTCCCTCAAAACGGACAACCAGCGGTACGTTCAATCCGACCTCCGAAGCGGCAGAAATAATACCGTCGGCAATCAGATTACAACGCAGAAAACCGCCCAGAATATTAATCAAAATACCCTCTACCCGGGGATTGGTCATAATAATTTTAATGCCTGAGGCAATTTTGTCCTTGTCTACGCCGCCCTTGACATTCAGAAAACAGGCCGTGCCGGTATTCTGGGCACGCAAGGCATCCATGGCGGCCAGCGCTATACCGTCGCCGTTAACGATGCAGCCGACGGAACCGTTAAACTCGCTGTAACCGAAACGATAGCGAGCGGCTTGGAGCTCCCGTTCCGAAGCCTCGTAATCGTCCTGCAGGCGGCGGATTTCCGGGTGACGGAACAGCGCATTGTCATCAAAAGATATTTTGGCATCAAGCGCAACTAAATCGCCGTTTTTCATAACGCCGACCGGATTGGTTTCGATCATGGTAGCATCATAGTCCACAAACGCCCTGTGCATTCCGTTGATATATGTTTCCAGACTGCGGGCACTTTGGGGTTTCAACTTTAAAAATTCCATGACACGCTGAACTTGTTCCGGTGAAGTTTCTCCGTCCAAATCAAGATTGATTTTTAAGATTTTTTCAGGATTGTTGATGGCAATTTGAGAAATATCCTCATCTTTTATCGGCGCTACCAAAAGCGTTAAGGCCGCGTTAACCCGATCAATCACCAAGCCGGCATAGAAAATCCGTTCAACTTTATTAAAGGCTTCAACATACAGACGGCTGACCAGTTTTCCGCGCGGCCCGGTCTGAACGGTAACCAGTGTGGATCCCAGCATTTGTTCGGCATTTTTTATAATATCGCGACGGCTTTTAATCAACCGAACCCCGCCGCGACGGCCGCTGCCTTTTTCCAGAAAATAACCCTTGTTACGGGCGCCCGACTGTATTTGGGCTTTGAGCATCCACGGCCCGCGCAAAGACGCCCTAAACGCGGCTTTTTTAGCTTCAAGCGGCGTGTAGGCTATTCCGCCTTTGGGAATTTTGATTCCGTACTGGCTTAAAATCTGTTTGGCCTGATACTCGTGAATGTTCATTTGTTTTCCCCTGTTCAGAGAACGTCGGCGTATTGCCTGATTTTTTCCGTCATGGAGATTAAGCCGTTGCGACGGCTGGGGCTTAAATGTTCCTCCAATCCGAGTTTAGCAAAAATATCGCCGACTGCAACCGCTTTAATTTCAGATGGGGATTTATGGTTATAAACCATTAGGACAATGGCAATCAGCCCCTTGACAATCATGGCGTCGCTGTCACCCCGGAAACTCAGATGTCCGTCTGCCTCCTTTTGAGGAACCAGCCAGACCTGTGACTGACAGCCACGGACTTTCCACTCTTCAGTCTTGAGAGAATCCGGAAGCGGGGACATTTTTTCGCCCAGATCAATAATGTAGCGATATTTGTCTTCCCAGCCGTCCAGATATTCAAAATTTTCAATCAGTTCTTCTATTGTCATTTTTTTCTCATTTATCAAGCTTGCCGAAAATTGCCAGTTTGGATCCGGTCAGCCGCGCCCATAAGCGGTCGCCGAAAGAATAATGCCACCATTCAGACGGATAGTTGACCATTCCGACCGCCGCCAGAGTGTTTTTCAGGATTTCCCGATTTTTGCGGGCTGCAACCGAAATCAAGGGACAGTCGAAATCCGCCGTTTCATCAAACCCGCGGACGACGCCTCCCATGTCAAGCTCGTTCCCGTTGACGTCGGCTAAGGAAATGTCTACCGCCGCGCCGGACTGATGCCCGCTGCCCTGACGGTAGGGATTGGCCGCAAAAATGTCGCAAATGGCAATAAACTCTTCAGAATCCACGGGCAAATGCGGATATTCCTTATGTTTAGCCGCCACAACAGAATCCCACAGCTTTATCTGCGCGGCCATGGGACGGTAAGCTTCATAGACAACAAAACGGAGTCCCTGCGGCAAAGCCTGCGCAGCCTGTTTTAAAAGTTCGTAAGTATACGCGCGGATTAAGCGGATATCGGTATAGCGCGGATTGAAAAAAATACCGTCTTCAGCTTTTATTTCAACCAGCCGCGCCGGATTTTCAATTTCCCGTATCAGCTTCGGTTCGGGTAAATCTGCATCGCTAAACATTCGGCGTCCCCTTTTGGCGATTAACCAATACAGCCAAAAGCCCGGGCATTTTTCGGTTAAAGGCACAGCTGCGGTAAAAATCTGCTTTGTGAACCTCAAATACCGCGCGCGGTTCACCATGCCCGTAATGCGAAGCTTCATTATAGCCAACCTGCATACCGCCGATACGTTCAATCAGTTTGCGTGAAAACTTGTTGGCCGGATGCGCGGTAATATCCAGCTTTTGATATTTTTTGAAAAAGTGATGCACTAATCCGCGAACCGCTTCGGTTGCATAGCCATGTGCGCCGTATTGCGGATCAATAAAATATCCGAGATCCCCATAAATCTTTTTGCCGTTTTCTTCAAAAGGAAGCATATCCACGGTTACATTGCCGATCAGTTTACCGTCCGGCAGGCGCACTGCCATGCGGTATGTCGAACGCGGTTCCTGCAAACGTTCTTTCTCCGCCTTGATTAAAAATTCAGAAACCTTTTGGCGAATGACGTTATCCCGTCCGGGCGTATCCTTGTCGACCTGAAACGTATAAAAAGGACAATAGCCTTCATCGGCGCGGGTATCGGCATTATGATTAATATTAAAGGCAATTTCCCGCAGGCGGGCATAATCCGATGTTTTAAATTCGTCAATAAGCAGACGGGCGGTTTTAATGGGTATGAAATCGGTTTGGGACATGGGACAAATCCTGTAAAATGTTATTTGTTTTCATAACATTTTATCTGTCAAAACTCAACAGATTTCTTAAAAAAAGTATCAAAAAAGCTCTATCATGGCTTTGGCTTCGTCGCTCATGTTTTCAATCGTCCAGGCCGGTTCCCAGACAATTCTGACCTCGACCAGCCCCGCCCCTTCCAAGGCAGCGACGGCATCGGCAGCCTGCTGCGGCAAGACTCCCGCTACGGGACACATCGGCGAAGTAACGGTCATGTCGATTTTTATATTGCCGTTTTCTTCAAGATCAATTTTATAAACCAGTCCCAAATCCCAAATATTGATCATGATTTCGGGATCGCAGACAGTTTTCAGGGCAGCAATCACCTGTTCGCGGGAAACTCGGCGCGAATCCCCAGCGGCAAGCTCTTTGCCGGCATAAGCGACAAAATCCTGCGGAATTTGTCTCTCGCCCAGCCCCATGGCCTCCAGCAACTGGCTTTCTTCTGCCGTTAAAACTTTTTCTTCGCTCATGACAGCTCCTTAATGCAAAAAGATTAACCCGATTACTGAAGCCAGCAGCAACAGAACGCTGGACAACCCGGCTCGAGGATAACTTGCCGAATGATGCCAGCGCAGGTATAAGCCGTTGGCCCAGATGATCCATAACGGATACAGTAAAATAACCGCAGAAACATATGCCGGATTTGGTGTCGAGTACATGGCCGAATTTTTGAACACCATCAGCAAAATAACCGCCAGCGCCACAACGGCGCCATGATACAAATTCAGCGGTTTAAAGATTGTTTTCGGCTCGGAACCGCGTTTGTGCAAAAAAATCCATAAATTACACAGGCCGCAGACAATCCCGGTGATGAACATATAGTAAATGATTGCAGAAGTTAGATTTTCAGCGCCGTACTCCATAGCCTTTTTGTTCAGGACATCGCCTATCGCCAAGGTAAACAGCACCGGCCCCAAATACTGAAGCGCTTTTTTGCCCGCCCGAGCCCGGCACATTTTCAAGATTGCGACCGTAACTCCCGACAGACAGGCCACAACGGCCAGCAAACGCAGCGGATGCTCAAAGAAATAAACAATCTGCGAAGGCGTAATAACCAGCCACAACACAAAAACCACACCGATTGCCAGCGGGTGCAGAGAGGTGGAAACCTCCGCACCGAAAGCCTTGGTCGCACGGAAAAAACGATAATCGTTAAAAGCAATGGCCAAACCCTGCGCAATGCAAAAGACATAAAACCAAATATTTTCAACAGGACGATGCGTCATCACAAAAGGCAGCAACATCACCCCAACCAACAAGCCTCGATAAATCATAATCAGCAGCCCCGGCATCTTATAGACCTGATTAATGCCGTTATAAATGCCGCAAACAAAACTGCAAGCCAAAGCTGAAAGCCACCATAAAGACAACATAAAACGCTCCTTGTTCCAGGGTGTTTTATAGCTTTATCATGCAAACTGTCAAGTTTTTATCAGAAGAAATTACGGGCTTTTTGCAGGGCCTTGATAAAACGGTCGACATCGGCACGACTGCTGTAAAGTCCAAAACTGGCACGTGTCAGGGATTCATATCCCATGCGGCGGACCAGCGGCGCGGCACAGTGATGGCCTACGCGGACGGACACGCCTTCCTTATCCAAAATAAATGCCAGATCCTGCGGATGGACGCCCTCAAGAACAAAAGAAAAAACGCCGCCTTTGCCTTCGGCCGTGCCGATTTCCTTCAGGCCTTCCACCTCCGGCAGGCGGGCATGCATGTAATTTGTCAGTTCGTCTTCATGAGCTTTGATATTGCCCATGCCCAAATTCATCATATAGTCAAGCGCCTCGCCCAGCCCGATGGCTTGGACAATGGCCGGTGTCCCAGCTTCAAAACGTGCAGGCGGCACATCAAAGGTGGTACTCTGATAGGTTACGACATTTACCATATCTCCGCCGAACTGGTACGGAGGCATGGCATCCAAAAGTTCTGCTTTGCCGTACAGGGCGCCGATACCGGTCGGACCATAAGTTTTATGCCCGGAAAAAGCCAAAAAATCACAGTCCAAATCCTGAACATCGGTTTGCTGATGGACGACATACTGGCAGGCATCGACCAAAACCTTGGCACCGACGCGGTGCGCCTCTTCAATCATTTTTTTCAGAGGGAAAACCGTGCCCAGCACGTTGGACATGCCGGTAACGGCGACAAGTTTGGTTTTGCCGCTCAAATTTTTGCAATACTCCTCCCAGATAAAACTGCCGTCATCGCCGATTTTGAAAATTTTCAATTCAAAACCGATTTCATCGCGCAGCATTTGCCAGGGAACCAGATTGGCATGATGTTCGGCTTCGGAAATCAGAACTTCGTCAATCCGGGTCAGAAATTTGCGCCCCCAGGTTGACGCCACCAGGTTAACCGCTTCCGTGGCGTTGCGGGTAAAAACAATTTCCGACGGACTTTTGGCATTAAGAAATCTTTGCACCTTTTGGCGCGCCTGCTCATATTCCGACGTAATTTCTTCGGAAAGCAGATATGAACCGCGATGGACGTTGGAATATTCGCGGCTGTATACATCCGTTATCTTGTCGATGACGGCTTTGGGCTTTTGCGCTGAGGCCGCCGAATCCAAAAAAGTATTCGGCTTGCCGTTGACCTCAAGCCCCAAAACAGGAAAGTCTTTTCTTATTTCTTCGACATTATACATATTTTCCCCGTTTATTCCCCGTGCAACAACAATTTGATCCAAGCGCGGATTTGTTCATTACCGACCTTAGAGATTACTTCATCCAGATAGGCTTCTATCAAAATCTGCCGGGCTTCTTCCTGCCCGATACCACGCGAACGCATATAAAAAAGCTGTTCCTGATCCAGCTCTCCGGCAGCGGCTCCGTGTGAACATTTAACATCATCGGCAAAAATTTCAAGTTCCGGCTTAACATCAACCTCAGCCCCATCACTCAGCAACAAGGCTTTATGCAGTTGGCTTCCTTCCGTTTGGATACAATCTTTGGCAATGTGAATCTTACCCTGAAAAATGCCTTTGGACTGCCCGCCAATGACACCTTTGACCAACTGCCGAGAAATCGTGCAGGGCGCCAAATGTTCAATATCGGTCGTCGTATCCGCCCGAGCCCAACCGTCAACTTTGTAGGCGGCGTTCACTTCACATTCGGCACCGGCCCGGTTCAACATGACTTTGGTTTCGTTGCGGGCAATGTCTGCGCCGAGCTGCAGACAAAAACTCTCATAGCGGCCGCCGGCTCCGACGCAAACGGGACTGAAAGCGATATGAGCGGCTTTGAAAGCCTCATCCTGAACTTTGATATGGTGCAGGACGGCATTTTCAGCAATAAAAATCTGATTAACAATGTTATTAAAATAGCGCGACTTAACTTCGCCGGTGTAATGGTAATACTCCACAAATTCGGCCTCGGCTCCCCCTTCCAAGACAACAACGTTATGCAGGGCAGAAAACAGGTTTTCGCCGCCGCAGCATATGTGACAGTCCAGCAGGATCGGCTTGTCCAGCCGGCAGCCGCCGGGAATGCGGATAAAAATACCTTCGTTCAGACAGGCCATATTCAAAGCCGCAAAAGGATACTTCTCTATCCAGTCTGTCTGTTCCGCATAAAAAGGCGCACGCCCTTCTTTATCCATAAAAGTTTCCACCAGCGGCACAACCTCCGCCTGCAGCGGAAGATTACTCCCTTCCGGGCAAAAACGGCCGTTTTCAAAACGAAGACGGTAGCTGTCAAAAGGCAGGGCATCAACCGACTTTGGCGTTGCAGAAACGGAAAAAACATAATCATCCGCGTCCAACTCCCGCGGCTTAAGATATTTCCAAGCCTCGGTTTTGGCACCGGGAATCCCTGCGGCAGCAAAGGCCTCCCGACCTTTTTGGCGCAGTTTGCCGAGCCAGGGAATTTCATCTCCGATCAGAGATATGTTTTGTAGCAAGGCGCTCATTTCAGCTCTCTTTCACAAAACCGGCATAACCTTTTTCTTCCAGCTCCAGCGCTAGATTTTTGTCTCCGGAACGGACAATATGCCCGTCAGCAAAAACATGCACAAAGTCAGGAACGATATAGTTCAAAAGACGCTGATAGTGGGTAATAACCAGCAGCGAACGCCGGCCGTCACGCAACGCATTCACACCCTCGGCAACCACTTTGAGGGCATCAATATCCAGACCGGAATCGGCTTCGTCAAGAATTGAGAGCTGCGGTTTGAGAATGGACATCTGCAGGGTTTCGAGACGTTTTTTCTCGCCGCCGGAAAAGCCGACGTTCAACGGACGTTTTATCATTTCGTTACCGATGCCGAGTTTTTTACCTTCTTCCCGCAGCAGTTTGATAAACTCCATGGTATCCAGTTCGGGCAGGTTCTGATGTTTGCGGACCGCGTTGACGGCATGTTTGAGAAAAGTGGAAGTCGGAACGCCAGGAATTTCCACAGGATACTGCATGCACAGGAAGATACCTTCGCGGGCGCGCTCTTCAACGGACAGTTTGAGAAGATCCCGTCCTTTGTAACGCACGCTGCCGGAAGTAACCTCATAGCCGGGTTTGCCGGTCAGCACGTTCGATAGGGTGGATTTGCCGGCGCCGTTCGGCCCCATAATGGCATGCACTTCGCCTTCATTGATTGTCAGGTTAAAGCCTTTAATGATTTCCTTGTCACAGACGCGGGCATGCAAGTCTTCAATTTCCAATAGCGGTGTCGTCATTTGTTTCTCCTACGCGGCATGGGTTTTATCCCATTCATCCAGCCGCCGTTCTATTTTTTTGATTTTTTCAGCCTTATAAGCGGCAACTTTTGCGGCAATGCCGTAATTTTCCTTAAGCTGCTCAAGCATAATTTCAACATCCGCCGTTTCTTCAACAATGGCATCAATATTGTCTTTTTTCCGGTTGACGTTTTTTAAAACCTCTTTCATCAGTTCGGACATTTCCTCCACAACCATCAACATCTGCGGCTGTTCGCCCCAGGTTTGCAAAGCTCTTTTCAAAACCGGATTTATCATTATCCGACACTCCCTTCCAGACTTATGTTAATTAATTTGGCAGCCTCAATGGCAAATTCCATCGGCAGATGCTGCATTACTTCTTTGCAAAAGCCGTTGACAATCAGGCTGACAGCCTCTTCCTCACCAATTCCGCGCTGCTGGCAGTAGAACAGTTGCTCATCGCTGATTTTGGAGGTCGTCGCCTCATGTTCCAAAACGGCTGTTCGATTACGGTTTTCAATATAAGGCACGGTATGCGAACCGCAGTTGTTTCCTATCAGCAGGCTGTCGCACTGCGAATAGTTACGGGCATTGGCAGCTCCCGGCGCAACTCGCACCAGCCCGCGATAGGTCTGATTGGAGAATCCCGCGGAAATACCTTTGGATATAATTTTGGAAGAGGTATTTTTACCGATGTGAATCATTTTGGTGCCAGTGTCCGCCTGTTGGCGGTTGTTGGTAATGGCCACCGAATAAAATTCGCCGACGGAATTGTCTCCCTGCAAAACGCAGGACGGATATTTCCAGGTTACGGCGGAACCGGTTTCGACCTGCGTCCAGGAAACTTTGGCGTTTTCACCGCGGCATGCCGCCCGCTTGGTCACAAAGTTATAAACGCCGCCTTTGCCGTCTTTATCGCCGGGATACCAGTTCTGCACCGTGGAATATTTGACTTCGGCATTTTTTAGCACCACGATTTCAACTATTGCCGCATGCAGCTGGTTTTCATCGCGCTGCGGTGCGGTACAGCCTTCCAGATAGGATACATAGCTTTCGTCGTCGGCAATGATGAGCGTACGTTCAAACTGCCCGGTATTCTTAGCGTTGATGCGGAAATAAGTTGACAATTCCATCGGGCAGCGTACGCCTTTGGGAATATATACAAACGAACCGTCGGTAAAAACTGCAGAGTTGAGACAGGCAAAAAAATTGTCGGTATAAGGCACAACCGAACCAAGATATTTTTGCACCAGCTCCGGATGTTCCCTTACCGCCTCTGAAATCGAACAAAAGATAACACCCTGCTCGGCCAGTTTGGCACGGTAAGTGGTGGCGACGGAAACCGAATCGAAAACGGCGTCCACGGCAACCACACCGGCCAGAACTTCCTGTTCTTTAAGCGGGATACCCAGCTTTTCGTAAGTTTCCAACAATTCGGGATCAACCTCGTCCAAGCTTTTAGGCGCGGCTTTTCGGCGCGGCGCGGAATAGTAGTATAAATCCTGATAATCGATTTTGTCATAAGTCAGTTTGGCCCATGACGGTTCATGCATAGTCTGCCAAAATTCAAAAGCCTTAAGGCGGAAATCCAGCAGCCATTCCGGTTCGCCCTTTTTGGCCGAAATAAGACGGATGATGTCTTCATTCAGCCCTTTGGGCGCAGTATCGGCTTCAATATCGGTCACAAAACCGTATTTGTACTTGTCGCCGCTTTCGTCTGCTATGTGGTTAATTTTGCTCATTATCTTTTTTCCTGTCATAAACCTAGTGTTTTTTTAGCAAAAAAGCAACCTCTATTTAACGAAACTTTAGCTTTTGGCGGTCTATGCTTGACAGACAGACTAAACGACAGGTGTTATCATGTTACAAACAGCTTTTTTTGTTTGGGTTTTGCTGTTTTTGGGGCTGGCAGCCTACGCGCTTTTGTTGCGCAACAAACTGAAGCAGACCCGGCGCAACCTCAAGGAACTCATTAAGGAAAACGATCATCAGCAAAGCAATCCGCAGGCAACCAGCGGTGATATTTATTTCAAAGTCAACCGGGACTTTAACATTACTTTTATTAGCGAATCGGGAGCTGATATTTTGGGATACACGCCTGATGAACTGCTCGGAAAACCTGTTTTCGGCACTTTGTTTGAAGACAAAAAAGGCAACCGCGAAACCCTGAGCGTCGCTTTGAATAAGATGAGCAAGCACCAGTCTACCATCAATACCCAGACCGTATTGCTCAAAAATAATGCGCAGAAGCAGCTGATGCTGTGCCGGGAACGCCCGATTTTGAATGAAATTCTCGAATGTGAAGGCATCAGCTTTCTTTGCAAAGATATCTCCGAAGCCAGAGCTTGGCAGGAAAACCTTTCGGAATTTCAGGAACGGGATATTTTTACCAATACGCTTAACGAAAAAACCATTCTGGAACGTTTTGAGCATGATTTTCTGCTGGCCAAGCGCTATAACAAGCCATTTTCCTGCATTGTGGTCGAGCTCAAGGACATTTATGAGTTCATCAGCAAGGGAATCGATTTTGAAACGGCGGACAGAATGCTGAAAATCGTCAGCGACGTCTGTTTTGCCAATCTGACGCCCAACGCCCATATCGGCCGCGCCGATAAAACGAAACTGGTTTTGGTTTTGAACGGAACAGCCAGAGAAAAGGCCGAAGCCATCGCCTTTAAAATTTTTCAGGAAGCCGTTGCCGTCATCAAAACCCTGCGGGTCGACGGCTATAACGCCCAGATGATTGTCGTTACCTACACTAACCGCAAAAATTTCAATGATACTTACGACGGTATGTGGGCCAGGCTGCGCCGGCACATCAAAACCGCCCTCAAGCGCCGCGAATACGGGGTCGTGTCCTCAGACAACCGCGGCAATATTTTGGAAGCGAAGTAATAAAATATTAATGACTGCATGTTAGCTTCAAAGAAGCATAAGTTAACTTTGAAGAAAGCTTTTGATGTTCAAAAAACGGCTGACATGGCTGCTTATTCTTCTGTTTGCCGCCGGCGGATGCGTCAGCGACAACCGCGTCCGGCTGTTTAATTATGATTTGGGGACTTTCTGGGGCGGGTCGACGCCCGATTACGTCACCGTCAAAAAGGGAGACACGCTTTACAGCATTGCCCGGCGTTACAATGTTCCTATCCGCGAAATGATTGAGGCCAACAACCTGCGGCCGCCGTATACGCTTAACATCGGCAGAGTCTTAAAAATGCCCGATGCCAAATACCATGTCGTGCAAAAAGGCGATACCCTTTACAACATATCAAAACGCTACAATGTCAACATGAACTCCTTAAGCAAAGTCAATAATATTGATGCGCCCTACTCTCTGCGCATCGGGCAAAGACTGCTGCTGCCGGGCTCCATCGTCAGCCAGCCGACGGCTACTCATTATGTTTCCAACACCAGCCCCAAAAAATCCGGCTCATGGTCGGCGCGCAGTTCTTCCTCCGGCAAAAAGTCCGTTTCTTACAGCACGCCGGTGAAAAAGCGCAGTTCAAAATTTGCCTGGCCAGTGCGCGGAACGGTTATTTCCAAATTCGGACCCATCGCCAAAGGGCGCAATAATGACGGCATAAACATCAAAGCTCCGCTCGGCACGGCTGTCAAAGCCGCTGACGCAGGAACTGTCGCTTATGCCGGGAACGAACTGAAGGGCTTTGGCAACCTTATCCTCATCAAGCATAGCGGCGGCTGGATGACGGCTTATGCCCATAATGACATGCTGCTGGTCAAAAAAGGGCAGAAAGTCCGCAAAGGCGAAAAAATTTCCACCGTCGGCAGCACCGGCGGCGTCAATACCCCGCAGCTGCATTTTGAAATCCGCGCCGGCAAAAAAGCCGTCAATCCGCTTTCCTATCTATAGAACGCAAATAAAAAAATACTTGTGAACTAATAAAATTTGCCCTATATAAGCTTAAGAAACTGATATAGAGTAATAACCGGTTAATTTTAGAGGAGAAAAAAATGTTTGTCAGTCCCGCGTTTGCACAGGCAGGTGAAACTGTTTCCCAAACCAGCACTTTCGGCGTGGTTATTCAGCTGTTAGCGATTTTTGCCGTTTTTTATTTTTTGCTGATTCGTCCGCAGCAAAAAAGAATCAAACAGCACGAGGCGCTGCTCGCCACCATTAAAAAAGGCGACCGGATCGTAACCGGCGGCGGTATCTACGGAAAAGTCACCGATGCGTCCGACCCGGTAGAGCTCAGCGTGGAAATTGCCAGCGGAATCGTTGTCAAAATCAACCGCGGCATGGTGCGCGACATCGCAAATCCGCAGACAAACGAACCCGGCAAGGCGGAAGTAAAAAAAGACGTTAAGAAAAAAGCCGCCAACACCAATAAGTCCAAATCAAAAAAATAAAAGGCCCATACGATGTACAAACTATCAAAATCCCGCGTGATGATTATTCTGGGCATCTGCCTGGTCGGCATCTTTTTTGCCGTTCCGAATATCATCGGCAACAAAGAAGCCCTACCCTCTTGGTGGCAGCCGGTTAATCTCGGCCTTGACCTGCAGGGAGGTTCTAACCTTCTGCTTGAGGTAAAGATTGACGACGTTATCAAGGAAAGGATGTCTTCCATTGAAGATTCTGCCCGCCAGCTTTTGCGCGAAAACAGAATCCGCTATCAGAAACTGGCTGCCGGAAACGATTTTGTTTCCGTTAAAATTGAAAACGGCGGTTCCCGCAGCAAAGCGGCGAATCTTTTTAAAAATATCGATTCCGGAATCGAAGTTTCCGAAGAAGCCGACGGAACTTTAAAAATCCGTTATTCCGACGTTGAAATGAACAAGCTTAAAATGCGAATCGTGGAGCAGTCAATTGAGATTGTCCGCCGCCGCATTGACGAGCTTGGTACCAAAGAGCCCGTTATCCAAAGCCAGGGCAGCGACCGTATCGTTGTCCAGCTGCCGGGGCTGCAAAATCCGGAATACGTCAAAACATTACTCGGCAAAACCGCAAAGATGTCTTTCCATTTGGTGGACAGCCGTTCGACGGCGGCCGAAGCCAAGCGCGGCAAGCTGTCCAGCTCGTCAAAACTTGCTCAGGGCAGCGCCGGGGAATATTATGTCATCAGCCGCAAACCGATTATCAGCGGTGAAAATTTGGTTGACGCCCAACCGTCTTTTCAGGAAGGCGAACCGGTGGTCAGTTTCAAATTTAACTCTTTAGGCGGCAAGAAATTCGGCGAAGTTACCAAAAACAACATCGGCGAACGTTTGGCGATTGTGTTGGATAATGAAGTTATTTCCGCTCCGACAATCCAAAGCGCCATTTTGGGCGGCAGCGGCATCATCAGCGGAAGCTTTACGGTCGAATCCGCCAATGATTTGGCTCTGTTGCTACGTTCGGGCGCATTGCCGGCACCGTTGGAAGTTTTGGAGGAAAGAACCGTCGGCGCCGGACTGGGCGCAGATTCTATCCGCGCCGGCGTGTTTGCGTCCATTATCGGGCTGATTGCCGTGGTTGTCTTCATGGTTGCCGCTTACGGTCTGTTCGGCGTTTTCACAACCGTTGCCGTCTTTATGAATCTCTTTTTGATGCTCGGCGTCTTAAGCTTTATGGGCGCAACGCTGACCCTGCCCGGAATCGCCGGTATTATCCTGACCATCGGTATGGCGGTTGACGCCAACGTGCTGATCTTTGAAAGAATGCGCGAAGAAGTCAAAGCCGGACGTTCGACCAAAGACGCTGCCGACGCCGGATTTACGGAAGCATGGTCAACCATTCTTGACTCCAACCTGACGACCCTGGTGGCCGCGTTTGTTCTGTTTTATTTCGGAACCGGACCGGTCAGAGGCTTTGCCGTGACGTTGGCCGTCGGTATTGCGACGTCAATGTTTACGTCCGTAACCGTCTCACGCCTGATTATTACCAGCTGGCTGAAAAAGTATAAACCAACCAAGCTGCCTATCTAAAAAATAAGGATATTTGAAAATGATGAAAATTTTTCAATGGGTAACCAAAGATACGAAAATTGATTTTCTGAAAGCAACGAAGGCGACTTATGCTGTTTCGGCTTTGCTGCTTGTCTTTGCGATTGCCTGCATTAGCATTAAAGGGTTTAACTACGGCATCGATTTTTCCGGCGGTATTTTGATGGAGCTGAAAAGCGAAAACAAAATAGATCTGGAAGCATTGCGCAAGCAGCTTGGCGAGATTTCGCTTGACGAAGTAAACCTGCAGACAATCGGCGAAACCGGTGACGAGGTCGTTCTGCGCGCGCAGGCAAAAAACCTGAGCGAAAAAGAACAAATGGCTGCCGTTAACGAAATCAAAGAAAAACTCGGTAATGTTTATGAATATCGCCGGGTTGAACTGGTCGGCCCGCAAGTCGGCGGTGAATTGAAAAAAGACGGCATTATCGCTTCGGTGATTGCCGTGTTGGCGATTTCCGCCTATATCTGGTTCAGATTTGAATGGCAGTTTGCTCTGGGGGCTATGATTGCTTTGGTTCATGATATTGTTATTACAGCGGGACTGCTGTCATTTTTCGGGCTGGATTTCAGTCTGACAACCGTGGCGGCCATTTTGACTCTGGCCGGTTATTCGGTTAACGATAAGGTAGTAACATTTGACCGTATCCGCGAGAATTTGCGTAAATTCAAAAAAATGCCGCAATATGAGCTTATCAATAAAAGCCTTAATGACATTTTGTCGCGCACAATCCTGACCGGGTTGACAACCATGTTTGCCTCTCTGGCTTTGTTTATCTGGGGTGGCGATACGCTGCGCAGTTTTTCGTTTACAATCCTGTGGGGGGTTGTCGTCGGAACATATTCCTCAATTTATGTTGCCGCCGTATTCCTAAATCAGTTTGATTTGCGAAAAGCACAGGAAGAAAAGGTAATCAATCCGTTCGGAAACGTCGAATAATCAAAAAGCCCCTCTTATGAGGGGCTTTTTTCTATCCCTTGTAATCCATTATATATCAACGATTTGCCGGGATTTTTCTGTGGAAAAGTTTTTCCTGTTTGTTGTTCTTTGTTCGGTAGATAATATATTCTAAAACAAAGTTAACAAAAGGGATAATCATGGATAAAGTAAGCCTGACCGCAAGTATGAGGAGTAATTTGCTGAGCCTGCAGAATATCAGCAGACAGGTTGATTCTACCCAAAACAGATTATCCACCGGTAAAAAAGTCAATTCGGCAATTGACAATCCTTCGTCTTATTACACGGCGCGCAGTTTAAGCAATCGTGCCAGCGATTTGGACGCTCTGCTTGACTCTATGGGACAGGCGGTATCGACAATCAAGGCGGCGACCACGGCTTTGGAAACGGCGGCTGATTTTCTGGAGCAGGTCGCGGCAGTAGCCACGCAGGCGCTGGAAAGCGGCGGCGTAGCCGGTGCAACGCCGGATGAGCCGATATACATCCCGCAGCCGAGCGGCATCAGCGATGACGCGGCCATTCGTAACACCAGCCTGTTTGACGGCAAAGCGAACACGCAGGCAATGATAGACCAAATCGGTGCCGACGCCTTGGCGGCAACGGCAGCTAACCAGTTTTATGCCCCGGGAACCTCTAAAAACGACGCTAATTTTGGGCAAGGACAATGGTATCTTCCCGCTATCGGCGAGTTGATGGAAATGTACGGCATTGATGCTGCAAATATGACTGACGGTTATGGAACAACCGGAGCAAACGGTGACAATAAAACAGCCATTAATGACGCTCTTGCAACCTTAAAGGATGCTGGCGTTGATTGTGCAACTTTAACGAATGGACATTATTGGTCTTCTTCTGAGTATAACGATAGCAGCTCATGGCGCCTCCATATGAATAATGGGTACCGATACTACAGCAGTAAGAACCCCTGCGGCTACGTCAGGTGTTTCCAGCTTTTAGAAAATTGCTTTAACCCTTCAACCTCTTCTGCTGACGCTTCAGGCGGCAGCAGTGGCGGCGTAGCCGCTCCCAAAATCGGCGATGTGATGTACTCGGATTTAACCTATGGTTCGGCCGATGATTATGATAAAAGCAAAACCGCAGTCGGTATTGTCACCTGGGTCTCGGAGGACGGCAAATCCGCCAAAATCGTCAACCTCAAAGATTTAAGATTTAGTTCTTATAGTTCAACCGGTAACTTTAATCCCGACGATCCGTATACCGGAGCACAAGCATATACTCAACACACCACCAACGCCAAATGGACTGAGGATGTCACCGGTATAGATAATTATACTTTTGATCAATTTTTAGCCGCCATCCAAGAAGCCGTGGCGGAAAGCGCCGGCGGCGCTGACACCGGTGAGGCTGTCGCCTTGGCCGATACAGCCGATAAAACTTATGATGCCTCCCAATACCAGACGATTCTCAATCAGTATGATTCTTTAATCAAAGACAGTAGTTACAAAGGCATAAACTTGTTGCAAAATCAGGATTTGAAAGTCACCTTTAACGAAAGCCGCAGCGCCTGGCTGGATGTTAAAGGCAAAGACGCTTCGTCCGCCGCTTTGGGATTAACGACCACCGAGTGGAATACCATTGAAGACATCGCCCAATCCTTAAAAGAAATATCCTCAGCCCTGAATCAGATTCGTTCCATGTCGGCGGAGCTGGGAAGTTATTACAACATCGTGCTGAACCGTCAGGACTTTACCGAAAACCTGATTAATGTTCTGGAAGAAGGCGCAGACAAACTGACTTTGGCGGACATGAACGAAGAAAGTGCCAACATGCTGGCGCTGCAAACCAGACAACAGCTGGCCACCAATTCCCTCTCGCTCGCCTCCCAAGCCGCCCAATCGATTCTAAGATTGTTCTAGCAGCACTTAGCCAGCAGGTCGCACGTAATAAGCCCTGCGTCCGGCAGCTAAGGATTCGCTCCCGCAGTTGCGGGCGGCAGCGAAACGAACTTCGTGAGTTGAGCCCTTATGCTTCACCCGCTTGGGTGCGACCCGACCGTAGGGAGCGGAGCTCTTATCGCCCGTGCGGCTTCGCACCACCCGCTGGGGTGGTGCGGGTGTTGTGAAAATAGGCAAAATATTAGCCTGAGTGGCTGAAATTTTAGACGTATTTTCACTAAAAAAAGTTATTAAGAAATTTATCCACCTGCTTAAAATTTTTTTATGATTGTTTTTTAAATAGATAGTCTGGAATCACATTTTTGTTAACCAAAATGATATTGAGCGACTCAAATTAATAACGCAGAATATTCTCATAAAGCCGCCCGGCCTTGATTGAAAAATAACAAATTAAAAAATTTTTTATAAAAGTTGTGTATACTATATGTAGGGCTGTTTACTTTTTATTAATACTATATATGGTATAGATAATGTCAATTAAGGCAGAAAGCACTGAACACTCGCAACAAAAAAGGATTTGAATATAAAATGTCTAAGCCAAACTACGATATGCCCGCGGTCGCCGATGAAAAAATAAACATTGAGAGCGTTACCAAAAGGGATGGGACGCTTGCCCCGTTTGACAGCAGCAAAATTCACAATGCCATTAACAAGGCCGGACTTTCCACCGGAGAGTTCGGAGAGCAGGAAAGCTGGCTTCTGACGGCTCAGGTTTTGAAAGTTCTGAAGCATAAGTTTTCCGAATCCATGCCGTCGATTGAACAAATTCAGGATATCGTAGAGCAGGTTTTGATTTCCGCCAACTATTTTGCCACGGCCAAGGCCTATATTCTGTATCGTGACCAGCGCAACCGCATGCGTACGGATCGCAAGGTTATGGTTGACGTTGAGAGCTCCATCAACGAATATCTGGAAAGACTCGACTGGCGAGTCAACGCCAATGCCAACCAGGGGTATTCCAACGGCGGTTTGATTTTGAACGTTGCCGGCAAGGTAACGGCCAATTATTGGCTGAGCCATGTTTACCCGGCCAATGTGGGCGAGGCGCACCGCAACGGCGACATCCATATCCACGATTTGGACATGTTGGCTGCCTACTGTGCCGGCTGGTCGTTGAAAAATCTTTTGCATGAAGGCTTTAACGGTGTTCCCGGAAAAGCGGAAGCCGGTCCGGCCAAACATTTAAGCGCCGCTGTCGGACAGATGGTCAACTTTATGGGTACTTTGCAAAACGAATGGGCCGGCGCTCAGGCCTTTTCTTCGGTTGACACTTATTTGGCGCCGTACATCCGGGCGGATAATCTGGACTATAAACATGTTTATCAGAGCATGCAGGAACTGATTTACAATCTGAACGTTCCGTCCCGCTGGGGTTCGCAGACGCCGTTTACCAACTTTACGTTTGACTGGGTATGCCCGGAAGACCTGCGTGACAAACATCCGATTATTGCCGGCGTCGAGCAGGAATTCACCTACGGCGACCTCAAAGAAGAAATGGCGATGATCAACAAAGCCTATATTGAAGTCATGATGAAAGGTGACATCAAAGGCCGTCCGTTCACCTTCCCGATTCCGACCTACAATATGACGCCGGATTTCCCCTGGGAAGACGAAAATACGGAACTGTTGTTTGAAATGACTGCCAAATACGGTCTGCCGTATTTCCAAAACTTTATTAATTCGGTCTTGAAGCCGGGGCAGATCCGCTCCATGTGCTGCCGCCTGCAGCTCGACCTGCGCGAGCTTTTGGCCAAAGGCAACGGCCTGTTCGGTTCTGCCGAGCAGACGGGTTCCATCGGGGTTGTTACCTTTAACTGCGCCCGCCTGGGTTATGTCTACAAAGGCGACGAAGCCGGATTATATGCGCGTTTGGACGAACTGTTGAACATTGCCCAGACTTCTCTGGAAATCAAGCGCAAGGTTATCCAGCGCCTGATTGACAACGGACTGTTCCCCTTCACCAAACGTTATCTCGGAACTTTGCGCAATCACTTCTCGACGATCGGCGTCAACGGCATCAACGAGATGATTCGCAACTACACCAATGATGAGCATAACATTGCTGATCAGTGGGGACAGGATTTTGCCGTCAAATTCCTGGATTATATTCGCGCCAAGCTGGTTAAGATTCAGGAAGAAACCGGCCATATGTACAACCTTGAAGCCACGCCGGCCGAAGGGGCGACCACCCGCTTTGCCCGCGAAGATAAAAAACGCTTCAAAGACATCATTCAGGCCGGAACCAAGGAAAATCCGTTTTATACGAACTCCTCCCAGCTTCCGGTGGGTTATACCGATGACCCGTTTGAGGCTCTGGACTTACAGTCTACGCTGCAAACCAAATATACGGGCGGCACAGTTCTCCACCTGTATATGGGACAGCGGATTTCCTCGGCGAAAGTTTGCCGCGACATCGTCAAACGTGTCCTGACCAACTACCGCCTTCCGTACATTACCATTACTCCTACTTTTTCCATTTGCCCCAAGCATGGTTATATTTCAGGAGAACACAAATACTGCCCGATTTGCGATGAAGAATTAAAGGCAGACAAAAGAGCCGCAGCGTCCAGAAAAGATGTTGCATAGAAGTTAAATAACGAGTAAAATTATATATGGAGACAGAAAAAATGACCACGATCAATTTTGAAGATATCAAATTAGACGATGCCGAAAGACAGCCTTGCGAAGTATGGACCAGAGTAATGGGCTATTTCCGTCCGGTTTCTGAATTTAACGTCGGCAAAAAGTCCGAATTTTACTCCCGTGTCTGCTTTTCCGAGAGCAAGGCCGTTAACGGCTGCTGCTGCGAAGCATACGATATTGCTGCTGAATAATTATATTTTTTGGTAGTTATGAGTGAATTAATCATCGGCGGTGTTGAAACTTTCAGCACCGTCGATTTTCCTGGAAAATTGGCTGCTGTCGTATTTATGCAGGGATGCCCGTGGAGGTGTCCGTTCTGCTATAATTCGGCATTGCAGGAAATCGGCCGGCAAAGCGGTTTTTTGTGGCCGAAGTTTGTCGAGTTTCTGCAAAAACGCCGCGGCGTTTTGGACGCGGTGGTGTTCAGCGGCGGCGAACCTCTGGTGCAGGACGGCTTGGCCGCAGCCATGGACGAAGTCCGCGCGCTGGGTTTTGAAATCGGACTGCATACCGGCGGGTACCGGCCGCAGCATTTGCAAAAAATCCTGCCGCGGGTGGACTGGGTCGGTTTTGACATCAAGGCGCCGTTTGCAAAAGAGCGTTACGGCAACGTTACGGGGCCGGATCATCTGCACAATGTTTTGCAAAGCCTGGATATGCTGATTGCAAGCGGCAGGGATTTTGAATGCCGCACAACCTGCGATCCGCGCCTGTTAAACATTGAAGATATTTATACCATGGCCGACGAGTTGAAGAAAAAAGGCGTCAAAAAGTATTTTCTGCAAAAATACCGGCCGATAGAAGGGGATAAAACCAGCACCGAAGAAGATTGCGAAAAATTCTTCACGGATGAAAAACTGCTGGCTTTTTTGAAAGAATCCTTTGCGGAGTTTGCAGTTCGCAAATAACAAAAATACAAAAGGCAAAATCCGGCGACAGGCCGGATTTTTGCTGTTATCGTCCTCCGTTGGACGGAATGTACTGCGACATATTGTTTTTGACAAAGTCGCGTTTGGCCGTGCGTACGTTTTTGCCCATCTGGGTTTCACGCTCAACGGAAGATTTGTACCGTCCGACCAGACGCCCAACCAAAATGGCCTGTTCCCGTTCACCTTTGCTGGCAAATTCTTTGTTGTTTTTCAGTTTGTGCAGGCCATTGGCAAGAGAGCGCTGTTCGGCAGAGAGTTTTTTGTAATCGTTGCTTTTTTGAAATTCGTCGAATTGTGCTTCATTCATATCTGAAATGCGTACCAGCAGGTCCATTTTTTTGATAGCGTCGTTGTTGCCGCGAAACTCCGCCGTTGCAGCCAGATTTTCCGCGGTCGTCCGTTGCCCGGTTTCCTGTTGGTTTTCGGTTTTGGGTGTGGTTTCGGCTGATGGCTCCTCTTGTTTTTTCGGCTCCGTTCCGGCTGTTTCCTGTTCCGTCGTTTCCCGGGACCGCTGAATGTCATTGATAACCGGTGTTGTTGCTTTTTCAAAGGCTTCTCTGGTTTGTGGCGGAAGTTTTTCTTTCCAGTCCTCGCCGAATTGCTGTTTCATCTGCTCCGCCATTTCTTTGGCATTGGTAATTTCCAAGCCGCATTCTTTTGCCGCGATGACGGTGTGGGCGTAAAATTCCGGCGTATTGACGTTGCCCATTTCCATCTTGTCGTGTCCGTCTTTTTTAAGGCTCTGGAGCACGTTTTTCATATCTTCGACCGACGGGGTTTGCTCGCTGCCGTCTTTGTCTTTGGCGGCAACGTCATAAGTGTCGGCATTGGCTTTTTCCACCGTGACGGCATGGCCGTCGGCCGGGTGTTCGTAACTGGCATAAAGAACATTTTCGTTGTCGCTGTTTTTGCCTTCGCGTTGCGGTTCTATTTTTTGATAATCGCGAAAAGAATCATCAAGATTTTCCTGGCTTTTTTCATGCCAGGCATTGTTGTCCGCCGGCGGCGTGTCGGATTCGCCGTCGTTGACCTGTCCGTTTTTTTCGGTTTGGGCCTGCTTCCGTTTTTCTTCGTCTTGTTTTTCTTCTTCGCGCAGAACATCCTGCCGCTGCTGTTCCTCGGCCTGGCTTTCTTCCTCTTTTTTATCTTTGGAAGCTTCGTCGGGCGCCTTCTCTTTTTTTTCTTCATTGAACTCGCCGCGGATGATGCTGATTTGTTCCTGATTAAAGCCCTTCGATTCCAAATAGGAAACAAATTCGCTGTCGGCGGTCACATTTTCCTGATAACGGCTGTTAACGATTTCTTCCAGACTCTTCCGCCGCCCTTCCGGCAGACCGTTTAGAAGTTTTTCCATGGCTTTTCCGCGAAAAGTAGTGCGCTCCAGAAGCTGGTTCTTGGTATCAATGATGTTGCTGCGGTTTTTTATCTCGTTGCGCAAAATATCGGAACTTTGCGTAAACTTGTCATCCAGAGTTTTTCGTCTTTCGTCATAAACATGCCTGAGCTTAACCGAGCGCGCGTCGATTTTGGAAACCATGCCTTCCAGCTCCCGCAGTTCGGACATCCACTGTTTTTGCGTGGCTTTTGTTCCGGCGTTGCTAAGGTTTTCTTTAGCCTGTTTGATGCGTGTTTCAAGTTTTTGGCGTTGTTCCGCAAGCTCGTTTACCCGCAGCTTGCCGATCAGGGCATTTTCATTTTGTCTTTGCCGCAGGCGGTTGTAGCCGAGTTTAATGCGGGCGCCCCATTTTCCGGCATTGAAAATGCTGCTGCCGGCAACATCTTTTTCCAAAGCTTTGATTGTCGCCTCGCGCAGGGAGATATTGGTTTTCAGTTTGTTCGCCGGATCATTGAGGGCGTTGCGGGCCTTGTTGTCATAATAACGTTCGGCCAGATTGCCGACAAAACGGGGAACAAAACGGTTGTTGACCGTCTGGGTTGCCCAGAACAGGCTCTTATCGCGGTAAATTTGCGCCAGTTCTTTGGACGGTCCGAGAAATTTTTTCTCCAGATTAAGCTGTTGCAGTCGGTTTTGCTCATATTTGTTCAGCAGCTTGTTAACCCGTCTTCTTAAGCCCCATTCTTTAAGATTACGGCTGGCTTTGATATTTTTGTTGAGGCGGCCATGACTGATTTTCCAATCGGAAGCATTTTCTTTTTCCACTTGTCCGATCAGTCCGGCCATTTTTTCCAGGTCGTCATTTTCTTTGTTGAGAATAATCTGCCCTTTGCTGAACTGATCAATAAACAGGAGTGTGTCTTCATCCTTCAGGTTGCCGCTGCGAAACGCCTGAAACATCGCATTGCGTTTTGCTTCCTGTTCCTGAAAACTCAAATTGTCAAAATCTTCATTGGCCATGTGACCTGCCTCCGTTTCAGATATATTTCATTATATCGGCTTTATTCCTAATAATCAATTAACGTTTGCCGTTTTTTGACGGATTTAACAGAAGTTTAACAAAAAACGCCCCGGAAATCCCGGAGCGTTTACAGCGTTATTTTTGGGCCTTTGCCGTTTTTTGCCGCGGCGCTTTTGCAGTCGGTCTTGCTGCAGCCGAAGCAGCCGTTTTCCTTTTTTTGTCCGGGTAGCGTTTTTTGAGGCGGAACGGTGTTTTTCCTTTTTTTCTTTCTTTGATTTTCAGTGTGCCGTCCTTGATTTTTTCCTCAATTTTCAAAATTTCCCAGAATTTGGACTTACGGGGCTTGGTCTTGTTTTCTTTGGTCTTGTCTACCGAAAAGCCGAATGCTCCCAAATCGCGGCCCAAAGTATAATATCTTCCGTGCACAAAAGCTAAGAGTCCGGCTTTTTCCAGCGCCAGCCTGCCGTCTGCCTCCAAAAAACGATCATCGATGTTAACATTGACAATTTCAGCCAAAAACATATCGTGTGTTTCAAAAGAGGTAACGCTTTTGACTTTACATTCCAAAGATACCGGAGATTTGGCCAGCATCGGGGCCTTAACTTTGGCACAAGGTTCGATTTCCAGTCCCATATCCTTGAATTTATCGGTATTCTTGCCGGATTTAACACCGCAGTAATCACAGGCACGAGCCAGTTCAAAAGTTGGAATGTTAATGACAAATTCTCCGGACTCTTTGATAATGCTATAAGAATAGCGGCTGGGACGCACCGAAATATATGTCAGCGGCGGATCCGAATTAACAATTCCGGTCCAGGCAATCGTCAAAACATTCGGCTTTTCCGTCGTGCCGCAAGTCACCATAACCGGAGGCAGAGGAAACAACATCGTTCCGGGTTTCCATGAAATCTTGCTCATATTGTTAATCCTTGTTCATTAATTTACATTAGGAAAAGCATAAACCAAAAAGTTTTAATAAACAAGTACCGTAACTAAAACAGTCTCAGAATTGACTGAGCGGCTTGGGAGGCGAGCAAGAGGGAATTGGTTGCCAGCTGCTGGCGGGTTTGCAGAGCCAGCATATTGGCGCTCTCTTCGTTCATATCTGCCAGAATCAGTTTGTCCGCGCCTTCTTCCAGAACATTAATCAGGTTTTCGGTAAAGTCCTGACGATTAAGGACAATATTGTAATAGCTGCCCAGCTCGGATGACATGGTGCGGATCTGATTTAAGGCCGAAGATATTTCCTTTAAGGATTGGGCGATGTCTTCAACAGTATTCCACTCGGTGGTGGTTAATCCCAGAGCGGCGGAAGACGCGTCTTTACCTTTCACATCCAGCCAGGCGCTGCGGCTTTCGTTAAACGTCACTTTCAAATCCTGTTCCTGGAGCAGGTTCACGCCTTTATA
>CALXTO010000015.1 GCA_944391425.1 uncultured Alphaproteobacteria bacterium
TACGAACGCGAAACTTTGCATGGCGGATATCCTCATAAGTAATTGGTTTGGGAAGCGGCAATTGGCCGCCTGCCTCTCCTATTACTTTATCCTAATAAATGCAAAGTGTCAATCTATAATTAAAACGCCTGGACGGAGGGTATAAGAGGTTATCTTATAAAGTAATCTAAATATTAATAACAGACAGGAAAATTTTTCTACAAAAACTATAAAGAATTTTTTTCCAGCACACTAACAAAAAAACCGTCCGATCCCGTTGACAATGGCGACATTTTCAAATATTTCTCCGACCGGTGCGGATAAGGCAAAGACAACAGACTTTCCCACAAACAGCGCAAATCAACGCTTTGAAATTCTGGATGTCTGAGCAAAAATCTGTCAATCTGCTCTTCATCCTCTTCCGGCAAAAGCGAACAAGTAATATAAATAATCCTGCCGCCGGCTTTTACTTTGGATGCGGCCGTTTCCAACAATTTTTCCTGCGTATGTTTCAAACCCGCAAGCTTTTCCGGCGTCAACCGGAACTTTCCGTCAGGAGAACGCCGCCATGTCCCGGTTCCCGAGCAGGGAACATCAAGAACAAAACGGTCAAAATCTTTATCACTGTCGGCAACAATATCCGTCAGTTCAATATTTTTCACTCCCAGACGTTCCAACCGCGGCTTAATCGCCTCCAGCCTTTTGAGCGAAACATCATGCGCCAGAATATGCCCCTTATTTTGCAATATATGGCTCAATGCCAGACTTTTTCCGCCCGCACCGCAACAATAGTCGATAATTCTATGCCCGGGTTTCACATCGCACAAAACCGCCGCCAGCTGTGATGCTTCGTCCTGAACTTCCAGCCAGCCGTCCTGATAAGCGGCACAATTATTAAGATTCAAGCGTTCCCCGCTGCGCAGGCCGTAAGGGGAATAAACTGTCGGCACCATCCCAATTCCTTCATTCTCCAAACGCCGCAAAACTTCGCCGCGCTCATGCCCGTGAACCCGAAAATCTGCCGGTGCCGGTACATTCAGAGCCTTGCACAAAGCCACATTTTTAAGCTTCACAAACAGCCACTGCGGGCATTCCGCCTCCACATAATCCGGATACGGGGTTTCCCGGGGAATTTCCAGCCATTTTTCTTCTTCGGCGGAAAGCGGAGCAATACCGTATTTGCTTCCATCAAAAACTTCCGTTAGCCTGTCTTTGGCATAAATGAGCAAAATTTTGCGTGGTTCCGAACTTTCGGCATCAAATGTCAATTTCATCCGGTTGCGGATAATATGCCATACCGTTTCGCTGATAAAACGTCGGTCTTTTGCGCCAATGTACTTGCGTGCGCGCAGATAATCGCCGATAATGCCGTCTGCCGGCCGTTCGTCTTTAAAAATCTCCTCAAGCAATTCCAATACAGCCTGATACCTTGCGCCGCTCTGCATCTCTTTTCCCTATTAGCCGCAACCTTATGACACCGGTTTTTTATACCCGATTGCCACCAAATAAGTTTCCGGTGAACTCGGACGACTGGCATCCGGTTTAAAATGTCCGACTTTTTTAAAGTTCTTTTTAATATCAGCCAACAGTTCTCCTTCCGCGCCGCCCTGAAAAACCTTGGCAATAAAGATTCCCCCTGAAGACAACACCTCTTTGGCAAAAACATAGGCGGCTTCCACCAGTGCAATTGTCCGCAAATGATCGGTCTGTTGATGCCCCGTCGTATTCGCAGCCATATCGCTCATCACGATATCCGCTTCTCCGCGCAACAGGGTTTTCAGCTTGTCGGCGGCACCCTCATCGGTAAAATCCTGACAAATAACGGTTGCTCCTTTTACCGGCTCAGTCTCCAAAATATCAATCCCTACGACCTGGCCGCTGCCTTTGTTGCGCTGCACCGCTACCTGGGTCCAGCCTCCGGGCGCGCAGCCCAAATCGACAATCGTTTTCCCTTTGCCGAGAAATTTGTATTTTTCATCCAGCTGAATCAGTTTGAAAGCCGCCCGCGAACGATACCCTACCCGTTTTGATTCGGCCACATAAGGATCATTCAGTTGGCGCGCCAGCCACTGGTTAGATGATTTTTTTCTAAACTTGGCGGTTTTAACGCGAACGGACAGACTGTGCCGCCCGGTAATTTCCCGCGCTGATTTGGTCAGTTTTCCCATTTTTCCTGTCTTTCTCAATCAACTCGCCGACAATGCCGTCCGTCGCGCTTTTCAGAGATGCGGTCAGTTCCCGTGCGCCCAGACCGTCATAAATGGTTTTGAAAATAACGCATCCGGCAATAAAGATATAGGATCTTTTGTCACCGATATACGGGTTATCGGCCATTTCGGCGCGGCTGGAATGCAAAACCTTGTCAATGGCCGCATCCATATCTGCCTTTTTCAGAACCTTGCCATCCGACTTTTCCCGGTCATAACTGCCGCTGTCTTCAATCATGGATGCCAGACGCAACGGCGTGCTCGACGTGGCCACAAAACAAACGTTATCAATATAATTTTCCAAATATGACTTTTTCACAAAACTCTCAATTCTGGCTTTGATATCCTGCCGCAAACGGGCAGCATTTTCCTCGCGGTACTCGACCAGATTAAAAGCCTCCGAAGCATTGCGCGCACCCCACGGAATAGATATGGTATGCAAAATATGCGGATTAGGCGTATTCGTTGCCAGGGTAACTTCTGTAGAACCGCCGCCCAGATCATACAAAACGACAAAATCGGTTTTGCCGCAAACATGACTCAACGCCCCTTTCAAATTGAGTCTTGCTTCCTCGTAACCGTTAATGACCTCTACCGGAATGTGCGATTCGTCATATACGCTTTTAAGAAATTCGGCACTGTTTTCGGCCATCCGGCAGGCTGCCGTGGCAACCGCCCGGGTTTTCACCACGTTATATTTGTCGATAATCTGCCGATAGTCAAAAAAGCACTTAATGCCGCGTACCATCGCATCGTGAGTAAAACGGTTACTCTTATACAAACCTTCGCCCAAACGTACCGGACGCGATTCCTTACATATCTGCCGACCGGACGCGTCACAAATCAAAAGTTTGCAGGAATTCGTGCCCAAATCAATTGCGGCGTAACATTCATCCGTCATTGGCTGCCCCCTTATATTTGTCATTAAAACTGCTGCGCCTGTTCCGACTGAACGGATAACGCGGTTTGTGCCTCTTTTTGCGGCGGGCATGCATCATATCCAGCAAAATTCCTTCCCGGATGCCGCGGTCGGCCACCGTAATTTCGGAAATCGGCCAAAAAGAAATCAAAGCTTCAATAATTGCGCAGCCGGCCATGGTCAGATCAGCTTTCTGAGCGCCGATACAGGGGTGCTTGCGCCGCCCCTCATCGCCCAGCCGTTTGATTTTATTAATCGTCCGTTCAATATCCTGTTTGCTCATAGCGATTCCGTCCACGGCCGAACGGTTATAACGCGGCAAATTCAAATGAACGGCTCCCAAAACCGTAACCGTGCCGGAAGTTCCGATAATCTGGATTTCCTGTTTGGCGATTGCATCGCGGATATGGTGCTTTTCCTCAAACTCGGCCAAAATTTTGTGCGTGCGTTCAATAATCGTATCATAAGCCAGCGGCGTCATTTCCTGCGACGGAAAAGCCTCTGAAATGGTAACCACGCCATACGGCAGAGAAACATAGCCTTCAATAAATGTATTACCGCTGTTGGTTGTCCGTGCCAGAGAAACTTCCGTCGAACCGCCGCCGATATCAAAAACCACTGCTCTCTTAATGTTCCGGCTCAGCAAAGGAATACATCCGACCACCGCCAGCCGGGATTCTTCCTTCGGCGAAATAATTTCCAAATTCAAACCGGTTTCCCTTTTTACCAAATCTAAAAAAGGTTTACAGTTCAATGCCCGACGGCATGCAGCCGTCGCCACGTAGCGCGACTTGCAGATCGGAGCATATTCAGCCAAAACGCCGGCACAGACCTTCAGGGCCGCCAACGTCCTTTTAACAGCTGCTTTGGAAAGTTCGTTATTGTTAATGATACCTTCGCCCAATCTGGTTATTTTTGAAAAAGTTTCCACAATTCTGAACGAACTCGGAGTCGGAGTGGCAATCACCAACCGACAGGAATTTGTCCCCAGATCAATTGCGGCATAGTTGGGCTGGGAGGCCTGGTTTGCCACATTTTTTCCCTTGCCGGGCAATGAAGGCGTCATCGTTTTTTTGCGCCATTTTTGCATTTACATATTCAATCTTGTCAAAATTATTCTAAAATTATTTCTTTTATACTGCATAAAAGCGCCGAGCACAATAATTTTATTGCTTCACATAAAAAAAATATTGCTGAACGGATTAAATTTCAGAGCGGATTTGTTGGCGCAACTCATCAATACAGACAAGCTCTTTTTTCTCGTTTTCAAAATACCAGAAAACCCAGCCGTTGCAGGCAGCGGCATTTTGCGCGGCGGCGCCGACCTGATGAATGGAACCTTCCGTCATTTCATTTTTGATCGTACCGTCCGAACGCACAACCGCACAATGGCGGCGGCTTGCGTCATATAAAATATCTCCGGGGTTAAGCAGTCCGCGTTCCACAACATTGCCGAACGGTATCCGCGGCTGTTTTCGTTTGGAACTGTATTCCAGACAAATTTGGTTTTTGACCGGAACGACGTTTTCAATCCTTTCTCGCGCCCCTTCGGCATACACGGCGTCTTTTTCAATCCCGATAAAATTCCGTCCCAGTTTTTTAGCGACGGCGCCGGTTGTTCCCGTCCCGAAAAACGGATCCAAAATAACATCCCCGACTTTACTCGAAGCCATAATAACGCGATACAGCAAAGCCTCCGGTTTTTGCGTCGGATGCAGTTTTTCACCGTTTTTATCCTTCAGGCGCTCTTTACCCGTACACAAAGGAATATTCCAGTCGCTGCGCATCTGCGTATCTTCATTCAGGGCTTTCATGGCTTCATAGTTAAACGTATATTTGGAACCTGGATTTTTTGAGGCCCAAATCAACGTTTCATGCGCGTTGGTAAAACGCGTTCCCTTGAAATTGGGCATCGGATTAACCTTGTTCCAGATAATATCGTTCAAAATCCAGAACCCCAGATCCTGCAAAATCTTGCCAACACGAAAAATATTATGATAAGAACCGATGACCCACAATGCCCCGTCTTCTTTCAATACCCGACGCGCAGCCGACATCCAGCGGCGCGTGTATTCATCATAGGCATCCATACTTTCAAAATTGTCCCATTCTTCATAAACGCCGCTGACATTACTGTTGTCCGGTCGGGTCAAAGCATCGCCCAATTGCAGATTATACGGCGGATCGGCAAAAATAAGGTCGACCGAATTCTCGTCCATCTCATTCATTACTTTCACACAATCATCGTTAATAATAGTGTTCAGTATTGTTTTTTCTTGCTTTCTGCTCATTTTCACCAACCGGATAATTGAGGGGGCTTTTTTTTCCAATGACATCAGTATGGGTGACATTTGGTTATAAATTTATTAACAAAGCCGAAATTTAAAATAAAAACGCCGCAGCCTTTTGAAACGGCGGTGTTTTTATTTTTCAGGATTTCAATATAAACGCAGGCTGAATTAGCCGCGGCGTCAACAATGCATTATGCGGCTTTGGAAGACAAAAACGTCTGAATCGGTTTGTAAGACTTGCGGTGCTCCGGCGTCACGCCGTATTTCTCCAAACCTTCGACGTGAAGACTGGTTCCGTATCCGGCATTTTTTTCAAAACCATACCCGGGATACTCTTTCGCCAATTCCGCCATCAGGCGGTCACGAAACACTTTGGCAACAATTGATGCGGCCGCAATTGAATAGCAGCGGCTGTCCCCTTTTACGACCGTATGGCTGCAGCAGGGAAAACTCTTTGGATTCTGATTACCGTCAATCAGTGCCGCTTGCGGCTTCACTTTTAAGGCGGCAACAGCGCGGCGCATAGCTTCAAATGTTGCCTGCAGAATATTCATGGAGTCAATCTCGGCAGCCGAAGCTTGCCCGATTCCTATCGCGACCTGTCCTTTCGCCTCGGCATCAAACAGTTTTTCATAAAGCTGCTCGCGTTTCTTGGCACTGAGTTTTTTGGAATCATCCAGCCCGTCCAACAAAAAACCTTCCAGATTATGGTCAACAATCACCACGGCCCCGGCCACTACCGGACCGGCCCAGGGTCCACGCCCTGCCTCATCAACGCCGGCAACAACGCCGCCAAGCTTATCCTCCAGTTCAAAATCAGGCATATCAGTTCTTTCGCTAAATCTGTATTAGAATACCGTCAGACGTGATTTTACAGTTTCC
Organism: uncultured Alphaproteobacteria bacterium; assembly: GCA_944391425.1. Taxonomy (GTDB): domain Bacteria; phylum Pseudomonadota; class Alphaproteobacteria; order RF32; family CAG-239; genus CAZU01. The sequence continues at coordinate 6,279 of CALXTO010000015.1, forward strand.
GCCGACGGGCAACGTTAAATTCGGCGTCGTATGACCAAAATCCAAATTGGCAATCACCGGTAAGCCGCGCAATTGCGGAATAGACTTGACAATATATGTCAACATCTCGCGGCTGATTTCGGAAGCCTTTTGAAAACGCCCGATTAACACGGCTCGCACGTTTTTGAAATCCGGCTGATAAGCCATCGCCTGCAAATCGCGCAAAAAAGCTTTGGCATCGCCGCCGGAGGTATAACAGTCTTCCGCCAGCAGGATTGTGTCTTTTTCAAAAGCCGGACGATACGGCGACCCGTTCAGCAGAACCATTGTGCCGATATTGCCGCCGACCAGCGTCCCCTCGGCTTCGCCTTCTTGCAGCACCCACCAGCCTTCATTTGAAATAAACTGGCGCTTTTGTTGGTCAATAAACCACAAATCATCGCTCCATTCCGCAGACGGACGGACTTGGCTGCTGCCGCCCTCCAACAGCATTTTGCGCATAAACTCCCAGGTATAGTCAAACCCCTGGGCCATCCCGAAAGAACTGTAATGCGGCCCCAAAAAAGTCACCAGTCCGGTTTGCGCATAAATACCGTTAACCAACGCTGTAATATCTGAAAATCCGCACAGAATTTTCGGGTTATCGCGGATTGTTTCATAATCCAGAAAAGGCAGCAGCTGATTGGAATTAAATCCGCCGATTATCGTAAAAACGGCTTTAACCTGGGGATCGGCAAATGCTTCGATAATATCTGCCGCACGTTTTTCAATTGAAGACGTTCCCATCAAGTCAAAATTTTCATCAACGGTATTCTGGCCGAAAGTCACTTTCAAGCCCATTTCTTCAAAACGCTTGCGGGCCGTGTCCCTGCTGTCGGCACCGATGATTTTAATACCAGTCGAAGGGGCAACCACCCGGATTTCATCTCCCGGTTCAAGCTGAGGCGGCACAATTTTTTGCATAATGGATCTCCTCTGAAAAATATTTTTGCTTATTATACCCTCTTTTTTCAGATTTTCTAGCCTCCGTTAAACTAACTGTGCAGAATTTCCGGACTTTCTTCCGTACAGAAAAACCAATCCTGACAAGATGCCCCGGCGCCTTTTTTATTCGTCCATTCGCGCAAAGCGTCCATATCTGCCGGAGCGGAAACCAAAACGTCTTTTCCCGGCCGCCAGTTTGCCGGAGTTGCAACGCCGTATTTGTCCGTTACCTGCAAAGCCTGAACCACCCTTTTGATTTCCTCAAAATTACGTCCGGTTGTCTGCGGATAATAAAAAATCGTCCGGATCTTGCCCTGCGGGTCAATAACAAACACGGCACGCACGGCTTTGGTATCGCTCATGGGCGGTTGCACCATGCCGTACTTGCGGGCAACATCCATCTTTATATCGGCGATAATCGGAAAATTGATTTCCTGCCCGTTATATAGTTCAAACCGGATTTTATCCTGAATTTCTTTCAGCCAGGCAACATGCGAATTGCCGCTGTCCACCGACAACCCGACCAGTTCCGTATTAAGGGCGGAAAATTCATCCTGCATGGCCGCAAAGGTTGCAATTTCCGAAGTGCACACCGGCGTAAAATCCGCCGGATGCGAAAAGAGGACAACCCATTTTCCTTCATAATCCTTGGGAAAATTAATTTTTCCGCGTGTCGTATCTGCATGAAAAGCCGGAGCATACTCGCCCAGCAACGGCATGGAAACTGATTCTTGAACTTCCATCTCTATTCTCCTGTTTTAATAATCCTGAAACTAATTTTTGATATAAGAAACTTAAAAATAATTTCAAGCCGGACTGGTTACGCTTGTTACACCCGGCACAGAGATTATATTATCTGCAAAAACGGGGATAAATCATGAATCTTGACATATATTTGGCCGTTGCCGGCTTTCTGTTACTGCTATGCGTCTTTGCCAACAAGCTTTCGGACCGTTTCGGCATACCGTCTCTGCTGCTTTTTCTGGCGCTTGGTATGCTGGCCGGCGTTGACGGTCCGGGACGCATCAATTTTCAAGACAGCCGCCTCACCAACTATGTCGGAACTCTTGCGCTGATTTTCATTCTATTCAACGGCGGATTACTGACCAACTGGAACAACGTCAAAAGCGAACTGTTCCGTGGTTCGCTTCTCTCTACGGCCGGTGTTTTTTTCACGGCATTATTTTTGTTCGGAGGTGCTTTCTTCATTATTGGCCTGCCCTTTGAAACTTCTCTGCTCCTTAGCGCTATTGTCTCTTCAACCGACGCACCGGCTGTCTTCGCAGCCATGCGCACATCCGATGCCCGGCTTAGTCCAAGACTTAAATCCCTACTTGAATTTGAATCGGCAAGCAACGACCCAATGGCCGTCCTGTTATCGCTTGCCGCCGTCTCTTACATCAACAAACCTCAAATCAGTTTTGGCGAATTGGGCTTTTTCTTTGCCAACCAAATGTTTTTGGGAATAATCTCCGGGCTTGTACTCGGCCGCGCCGCCGCCTATATCCTCCAAAATTCCCGCCTGCCTTATCCGGGACTGTACCCGGTATACGGCATCAGCGCTGCACTCCTGATTTACAGCCTGACCCAGCTTGCCGGCGGCAGCGGTTTCTTGGCGGTGTACATTTCCGGAATTATTCTGGGCAACAGTATGTTTCTCTACCGCCGACATTTAATTCGCTTTAATGATTCGCTGGCCTGGATTATGCAAATCAGCATGTTTTTGATTCTCGGTCTTCTGGTCAATCCGCACGAACTTGTCGGCGTCATGCCGGCCGGATTCGCCTGCAGCCTGTTTCTGATGTTCATCGCCCGCCCTCTGGCTGTTTTCATATGCCTGTTCCGCAGTCGCTTCAGCCTCCGGGAGCAGCTTCTGATAAGCTGGGCCGGGCTCAAAGGCGCCGTACCGATTATTTTGGCAACTTACCCCTTGATGGAAAAACTGCCTAATGCCCAATACCTGTTCAATCTGATTTTCTTTTTGGTAATCATTTCGGTACTGTTCCAAGGCAAAACCATCCCGCTCATGGCAGATCGCCTTAATCTGACGGAACCTTCGTCTTACCGGGAGAAAAAGAATGTCCGCGCCAAATAAGAATTTTTATATTTTTCGCCACGGAGAATGCCCGTTTAATGTCAGCGGACACATCCAGGGGCAAAAATTCAACGGCGGCCTCACCCCCAAAGGGCGGGAACAGGCACGCCGAACTGGTGAGATTCTGGCCGGCAGAAACATTGAAATCATCGTCAGCAGCCCGATGAAGCGCGCTTTGCAAACGGCAAAAATCGTTGCGCAGAGGATTAATGCGCCTATTTTGATAGACCGCCGTTTCATTGAAGTTAACATGGGCGTTGCCGAAGGAATGCACATTACTCTGGCTGAAAAAAATTTTGCAGAACTCTACCGTCACTGGCGCAGCAACAGCCCGGACGACAGCGGTACCCGTTTTGAAAAAGGAGAAAGCAAGGCGGAAGTCCGCAAGCGCCTCTTTGAAGGATTAAATTACTATGCCGAACAAACGCCCTATACCAATATAGGCATTTCCGGCCACGGGATAACCATTTCCCAGGCGCTGCTCAGTTTGGGCATCTGCCGAAACAATATCCCCAATGGTTCCGTCCTCCATTTGCTGCACGACGAAACCGGTTGGAAATATGGCGAATTTCTAAAAAATTAAATTTTACTGAAGTTCAAAAAACTCTTTGCCGACGCCGCACAGCGGGCAAACCCAATCAGCCGGCAGTTCTTCAAACGGAACATCGCCTTCATAAACATATCCGCACACGGTGCAAACCCATTTTTTGCCATCATCACTCATGTTTTTTCCTTTCTTTGTTTCTGTAAATTTTTTAAAACTGTCCATCACGTCTTTTTTAAAATAAGAACGATAATCCAAATATGTCAGCGGTTCGTCATTACGGCTGTTGTCCGCCGCCACGACCTCCGCCACATACAGGGTGTTGCTCTCCAGCGGATAGGTATGCAGCACCTTACAGACAAACGTTGCCAGATTGTCTTTAACAAAAGGCAGCCCTTCCTGAACCGTATATTCGACATTTTCCCACTTGTTAACATTGCGGCTGCTCTGAAATCCGAAATTGGCAACCACAAAAGGATCCACATCCCGGCACAGAACCGAAAGCGCAAACCTACCCTCTTTATCTATGCAGGATTTGGTATAACTGCCGTTGGAACACGAAAGCGCAATTGCCACCGGTTTGTTGGCAACCTGCATGACGGCATCCACGATGCTACCGGCAAAGCGCTCTCCGTCTTTTGCGCCCAGCACATACAAACCGTGGGTTAATTTATACATTGCGTCCAGATCCATGTCGGCTCCTTATATTTTTGTTATAATATAATGCATTTTATTAGCTCTGCAAGATATAAAATCAATAGTGCGGCGGCGGAGTTTCCTCGCTTTGCGGTTTAACGGCTTCTTCTCCGACCCGGCTCAAAAGATATTGGTTTTGTTTCAGGAGCTTGTCAATGGTCCTTCCCTGTTCGATAATAACCTGATTCAGATCGTCCAGCATTTTTTCGTGCTCGGCCAAAACAACCTCGATATTGACAAACCTTTCTTCATTTTGCGGCATAACGGCAGATTCCTCTTGTTAGGGCTGTAAAATATGTTATCATCTCTTTTGGATTTTACAACAAGAAAAGCCATGCCTGAACAATTAGAAATCAATCCGTGTTTTGCCCGGGCTTTTGACCTGCTTCAAAACAGCCGCAAACATCTTTTTATTACCGGAAAGGCCGGAACCGGCAAATCGACTCTTTTAAAATACTGCGCCGCGAACTGCCGCAAAAACATTGTTGTTTTGGCGCCTACCGGCGTTGCCGCGCTTAACGTCGGCGGACAGACCATCCATCGTTTTTTCAATTTTCCAATCAATGTAACCCCCGAACAAATCGAAAATTTTAAAATAACGCCCCGGGTCAAAAGAATTTATAAATGTCTGGAAACCATCATAATAGACGAAATTTCCATGCTTCGTGCCGACATTTTGGATTGTATTGACGTCTTCCTGCGCCTTTACGGCCCCGATTCTGTTCAGCCTTTCGGCGGCGTGCAAATGGTTTTCATCGGAGACCTCCACCAGCTTCCGCCCGTCGTTTCCGGTACCGAACAGGAGGCTTTCAGCCGCCGCTACCCTTCGCCGTACTTTTTTGACGCCGATGTTTTCCGCCGAATAGAAATCGAAACAATTGAACTTACCAAAATATACCGCCAAAAAGACCGCAGCTTTATCGAACTTCTGGGACGCATCCGCAGTAACAACCTTACGGACGAGGACCTTCACAACCTAAATCTTTGCTGCCGCCCGCCCGAAAAAGACAATGGTTTTGTCATTCATTTGGCAACCACCAATCGCCTTGCCGACGAAATCAACAAAAGCCGGCTGGACGCTCTTGAAGGGCGTGCCAGCCTTTCCCAGGCCGTTATTGACGGAAACTTCGCATCCGAATATTATCCCGCCGCCGAAATTTTGGAATTAAAACCGGGCGCCCAGATTATGTTTTTAAACAATGACGCAAAAAAACGCTGGGTCAACGGCACGCTTGGCAAAATCGAAGATATTCGCCTCAATGAGGATAAAATTCGTTTTTTGCGTATCAGAATTGAAAACTCAGGCAAAATTGTCGATGTTTTTCCTTACACTTGGGAAATTTATAAGTATTCTCTTGTCGGCAAAGAAATCGTTTCCGATATTGCCGGCTCTTTCACGCAATATCCGCTGCGTCTGGCTTGGGCTGTTACCATTCACAAAAGCCAGGGCAAAACTTTTGATCATATCCTGCTTGACGTCGGCAGCGGAACATTCGCCCCTGGACAACTGTATGTCGCCTTAAGCCGCTGTACCTCTCTCAACGGCATACGTCTGGCCAAACCCTTGCAAAAGAGACATGTACTCACGGACGAGCGCATTAATTTATTCATGCGCCGCTGCCTTGTCCCGGTAATTCCGCCGGTCGACAAAGCCGCCTTGTTTGAACAGGCAGCCTTGCGCAGACAAAAACTCAAGATTGAATACCGGCGGCAAGACGGACAGATATCCCACCGTGTCATTATCCCGCTGCGTATTAAAGGAGAAAACCTGCTGGCTTTCTGCACCCAAAGACAAGAACAGCGCAGTTTTAATTTGGAACGCATTCTGCGCATAACCCCCTTTTATGAATAACGGTGCCCGGACTCTCATGTCCAAATGGTTTGACTTCCAGAAAATCATCCGGCAGTTATGATTGCAGCAACGCTTAAAAAAAGCCTCCCGTTTTGTAATCGGGAGGCGAAAATGCCCAAACGGCAAACAATATGTGGTTATTTCAAATTCGCTTTGAAAAAACTTTCAATCTTATCAAACGGGATTTTATCCATCTGATCATATAAATCTACATGGTTAGCTTCCGGAATAATCATCAGCTCTTTATTATCACCTTTCAGTTTTTTATAAGCATCTTCGCTAAAATAACGGCTGTGGGCTTTTTCGCCGTGAATCATCAAAACGGCGCTTCTGATTTCATTACTGTAAGATAATATCGGCATATTCATAAAAGAAAGCGAAGATGTTGCGTTCCATCCGCCGGTAGAATTGAGCGAACGTTTATGAAAACCGCGCGGCGTTTTGTAATAACCATAGTAATCCTGGACAAACTGCGGTTCTTCCCCGGTAAGTTGGTCAGGCAATCCCGGCGCAACGGCATAAACCCCGTTTTTAAAATCTTCCGTTCTCTGGGCATTGAGCTTTTGCCTCTGCGCATATCGCTCGTCTTCACCCATGGCATCAAAATAACCGTTGGCGTTAACCCGGCTCATATCATACATGGTTGAAGTCACAGTCGCTTTGATACGTGTATCATTGGCAGCGGCGTTAAGCGCAAAACCACCGAAACCGCAAATGCCGATAATGCCGATTTTTTCCGCGTCGACATCTGGCATGTTGCTCAAAAAATCAACCGCTGCGCTGAAATCCTCCGTATTAATATCCGGCGAAGCAACATTGCGGGGATCACCGCCGCTTTCCCCGGTAAAAGAGGCGTCAAAAGCCAGAGCGATAAAGCCGCGCTCGGCCATCGTCTGTGCATACAGCCCGGAGGCCTGTTCTTTAACCGCACCAAACGGCCCGCTAACGGCAATTCCCGGAAGTTTTGCCGCCGTTTTGTCTTTGGGTATGTACAAATCTCCGGCCAGTTCGATACCGTAACGGTTTTTAAATCTCACCTTTTTAATTTCAACTTTATCGCTTTTGGTAAAAACCTTATCCCAATTTTCATCAGATGTTGTCATTTCCGCTCCTATCGTTATTGAACTTATTAAAAATAATCCCGCCAAACTTCCCAAAAAAGCTTTTAAAGAAAAAATATGTTTAATTTTTTTCATCTTTATTCTCCTGTAAAGACTGTTGCAGATTAAACATTAAAAAATCCAGACAGTCTATTTTCCGTTGTTCTTCATGATACGCTTTCAGCAGTTTTTTCTTATGAGCGGCCAACAGTCTCAGCTGCCCGTGAACATCGCCGTTTTGGCCCAGTTGCCGGAAATGTTCGCACAATCCGGGACTACAGCCGGCATCTGCCAGATTTTGTTTCAGATTTTCATATGCTTCGCCCATATCGGCTTCCTCTTCAGGCACAACATTTAAGCCTGTCCCGGATCTTCACGGTTCCGTTGCATTTCATAACGGCATCCTGCCGTATGACTTCTCCGATGCTGTCTGCCATAATAAGGCCGGACCGGGGATTCTTCACAGACCGGATATGTCCGCGAATATCTGCTTCTACATCCGAATACTCAAAAGCCAGATCCGCATCTTCCATCGTACAGTCGACCAACTTGAGATTTTTGCAATAGCACAAAGGCTGCGTCCCGATAATCCGGCAATTGACAAGCGTCAGGTTTTCGGAAAACCATCCAAGATATTCGCCTTTAACGGTACTGTTTTCAACCGTAACATTTTTACTATGCCAAAAAGCGTCTTTTGTATCCAGAACGGAATTTTTGATTCTGAGCTTATTCATATACTGAAAGGAATATTTTCCGCTCATTGCCAAATTGTCAATTTCTACGTTTTTACTCTCAAACAGAAAATAAACCGCGTCGATCCGGGAATTTTCAATTTGAACATTCCGGCAGCGCCAGCCGAATTCGGGAGAAGAAACGCTGCAGCCTGCAACCTTAATATCGCGACACTCGCGCAGACATTTTATTCCCTCAATCCGGCAGTTTTTAATCATACCGTCGCTGCAATACCATAACGGAGCGCGGGTTTTGTCATCCATGGAAGACGATTCCAGCAAAAAATGCCGGGCATGCCACAGCGGATACCGCAATGAAAAACTGCAGTCTTTTACATCAAAACGACGACACTCCTTAAGAACGGATTCGCCGTCGGCCGGACCGGCAAACACGCATTTCTGTACGCTTGTATCCTTCAGGCTGTACAAAGCCCGCTCTTCATCAAAAACCTGATCGGCAATTATGTTTTTCATATCTTACCTCCTGACATACCTCAATATTTCTCCTTGCATTGGACAGCTTGGAACAGTTTTTGAGAGTCTCACCCCTTCTTGTTTTTAATATAAAAACTTCTTTACAAAATAGCAAATACTTATATCCTATATGGTATTATGCCTTTAAAGCATATCAATAACATAATCGGAGAATGGCTATGGAATTAAGGGTTTTGCGTTATTTTTTAGCTGTTGCGCGGGAAGGCAGCATCACCAAAGCGGCCGGCTTTTTAAATGTAACTCAACCGACCCTCTCCCGGCAAATAAAAGAGCTGGAAGAAGAACTTGGACAACAGTTGTTTATCCGTGGCAGCCACAGCGTTTCGCTTACGGCCGAAGGAATGATGCTCAGAAAAAGAGCCGAAGAAATTATGGACATGGTCGGCAAAACCAAAGCAGAATTCAGTTCCATTCAGGAAACGATTGCCGGCGATATATACATCGGCAGCGGTGAAACGCATGGTATGCGGCTGATTGCCGAAATCATCAAAGAACTTCGAACAGAGTATCCGGACATCCGGTATCATCTTTACAGTGGCAACGCCGAAAACGTTACCGAAAGGCTTGACAAAGGCCTGCTGGATTTCGGCGTACTTATCCAGCCTACCGATTTGGCCAAATATCATTCAATCGCCTTACCAGCCAAAGACATTTGGGGCGTCATCATGCGCAAAAACAGTCCGCTGGCGGACAAACAAACCATTGTCAAAGAAGATTTGCGCGGTTTACCGTTGATCTGCTCACAGCAGGCCATCCGCAAAAGTTCCGCTTATAATCAATTTCAACGCTGGTTCGGACGGGATTTTGACAAGCTCAACATTGTCGCCACCTATAACCTCGTTTTTAATGCCGCTTTGCTGGCCGAACAAGATATCGGCTATGTTTTGAGTCTGGACAGGCTGATCGACGCCATGGACAATGATGTCTGTTTCCGCCCGCTCAACCCAAGATTGGAATCCGGACTGGATATTGTCTGGAAAAAATACCAGGTCTTTTCTCCGGCCGCCAAAATTTTTCTGGACAGACTGCAAAAAAAATTCATATCATAATGCCGACAACAACTCTGCCGCTTCAAAGCCAAGAGTAAACCCTTTCCACTTGGTTGCCGGACTTCTGTAAACAAAAAAACCACCTCGAAAGATGGCCTTTTTATTGGTCGAAATGACTGGACTCGAACCTCTCTTGCTTCGTAAATTTCGCGCTGCAAAATGCTGGCGCTCAATAACTGCGCTTCGGTCAAGCCAGATGTAACACTCGCTTCCATTCGCTGTCGCTCATCGCTCGCCGACATCTGCTACCCTTATCACTGAAAAAGCTGCCATACTAGGCAGTTTTTTCAGTGATAAGCCTCTCCCGAGGTCGCTGGTTCTCAAACAAAAAACCACCTCAAAAGGTGGCTTTTATTTTGGTCGAAATGACTGGACTCGAACCAGCGACCTCTTCGTCCCGAACGAAGCGTTCTACCAGGCTGAACTACATTTCGTTTATTTGCGAATACCCTTTTATCACAAAAAAAAAAATTCTCAAGCTTTTTTATTAAAAATTTTCAGATATTTTTTATCTGGACAACTTAATAATGTTATGCTACTTGTTTTTCCGCCGTTTATCAACAAAAATTTGGATTTCCGCAATGAAGCTTCAGGAACTTATTCCCAACATCAGCCAAATGATATCTTATGAATATGACGCAATCCGCTGTGCCGAATATGACGCCATCATCAGTCGCTATCTCAATGCAGCTGCCGAAGAAGCTCAGCCGCGTCTGTTTCACCTCTGCGGCCTGCCCGGCGCCGGAAAAACCACGTTTTACCGCAGTCATGACTGGCCGGCTCATGTTTTCATCGGCTTTGACGACATTATGGAAAGCATCCCTCAATACCAGAAAGACGTTCGCACCCTCGGATCGGTTGCGGCTTTCCAAAAATGGGAAATTCCTGCCCGTACCGTCGGCTATGAACTTCTCCGCCGTGCCGTTTCCGCCCGTAAAACAATTTTCTTTGACAACGGAGCTTTATCCGAAGCTCACTTGCATCTGTTGAAAAATATAAAACAATACGGCTATAAAACTTATATGTATTACATCCGCTGCGACATTTCAACTGCCTGCCGGCGTGCGCAAATCCGCCAGCAGGAAACTCTGCGCCACATCCCGGTTGAAACGATTGAAAAACGTGCCGAAATTGAACAAAAAGTCGTTCCGCAGTATCAAAAAATCGCCGACGAATTTTACACCTATAATAACGGCGAAAAAGGCTTCCAACTCATTGAAAGCCTTTCCTTTTCCCAATCAAAAGCCGTTTAACGGCAGCCAATGCACTGATATTCAAAACCGTTGGCGCGTGCCTCTTCCGGCCGCAGCATATTGCGCAAATCAACAATACTGGCGCAGCGCATTGCCTGTTTCAGTTCAAGCCAGTCAACCTTTCCGAACTCCGGCCATTCAGTTAAAATTGCCAAAACATCCGCACCTTTCGCCGCTTGCAAAGCGCTATCCGCATACTCGACCTTGTCGCCGAGAAGTTTGCGAGCATTTTCAATCGCTTTCGGATCATAAACGCTCAGACGGACATCATGCTTAAGCAGCTCCGCCACAATCTGCATCGCGGGAGATTCGCGGCAGTCGTCTGTACCATTTTTAAATGCCAAGCCCCAAACCGCTATCCTGGCTTCCGGAACATGGCGCACGGCTTCCAGCACGCGCTCGGCCATTTCGACTTTACGGGCATCGTTGCCTTTGATGGCGGCTTCAATCAGCGACAAATTGACGCCGTTCATGCGCCCCATATAAGCCATGGCATTGGTATCCTTCGGAAAACAGGAACCGCCGTAGCCTGGCCCCGGATTCAAAAAGCGATTGCCGATGCGGTTGTCCAGCCCCATTCCCTGAGCAACTTCATAAACATCGGCGCCGGCCTTTTCGCAGAAATTTGCCATTTCATTAATATAATGAATCTTAATGGCCAAAAAAGCGTTTGACGCATACTTGATTGTTTCCGAAGAACGCCGTTTGACAAACAGCATTTTGGTTTTGCCTTCAAAGGGCTTATAAAGTGTCTTAATCAGATTGGCAGCCTTTTCCGTATTGGCGCCGACCACGATTCTGTCCGGAGCAAAAAAATCATGCACGGCAAAGCCTTCCCGTAAAAATTCCGGTAACGAAACCACATCAAAGTCGGCACTGGGATTTTTCTTGCGGATCAGCCCCTCCACAACATCCCCCGTTCCGACAGGAACTGTGGATTTGGTGGCAATCACGGTATATCCCTGCAGATACTCGGCCAATTCCGTCGCCGCGGCATGAATATACTTCATGTCGGCTTCTTTAGTAACCGGATGTGGCGGCGTACCAACGGCAATAATCACCAAATCAGCATTTTCGACGCCTTCTTTCATCGACGTCGTAAACGTCAACCTCCCGGCGGAGACGTTTTTCTTGAACAAATCTTCAAGCCCGTCTTCAAAAATCGTCAGTTTCCCGGCGCGCAAAGCCTCTATCTTTGAAGCCTCCCGGTCAATGCAGACCACGTCATTGCCCAGCTCCGCCAGCCCGACGCCCGTCGGCAGCCCGACATAGCCGGTCCCGATAATTCCAACTTTCATAAAGTCCTCATTATTAAAAATTACAACTGAAAAAGTATTAACAAATTGGATTCAATATTGCAACCAATTAATAAATTTGTACACTATGTCATGGTAAGGCAACTACTTATACTACTTTTTGCAAAAATCATTTTTTTAACTTGCAAAATGCAGACAGCTATACTAGTTTTCTAGCATATTGTCATTTTTATATCAGTTTGGAAACAGAATGTCAGCGACAGCCGTCCATCTCCACATTTTTTACAAAGATATGTGGCCTCAGTTTAAATATTATCTTTCCAGCCTCAACGGAACGGAATATGACCTCTATGTGACGCTGATAAAGGAAGACCCGAAGCTGGAAAAAGAAATACACAGCGCTTTTCCTGAGGCAGTTATCTGGCATGTCCCCAACTGCGGCTATGATATCGGCCCTTTTTTTTACTTCCTGCGCCATATTGACCTTGGGCGCTATGACTATATCCTCAAACTCCACGGCAAAAATGAAAAACGTTATTGCATCACCCGCGTAAACGGACTGTACCTCACCCGCGAAATATGGAACAGGCTTTTATATCGCGCTTTGCTCGGCAGTCCCAAAATCGTCAAAAACAATCTGAAAATCATGGCGGAAAATCCTCAAGTCGGCCTGATAAGTTCCCGTTATCTGATTACGGACAATCCCTGTTATTATCATAAACAAAAAACAGAAATCAAAAACATTTTACAAAAAATGGGGCTGACGGATATGCCGAAACGGATAAAATTCGTTGCCGGCACCATGTTCTTGATTCGCACCCGAATTTTACGCCCCCTGCTTGACGCCGGTTACGATATTAACAGCTTCAAACCTTCCGACATCCACGTTCATGACGGAACACTTGCCCACACGATGGAACGGGTCCTGGGCGCAGTTACAATCGCGCAGGGTTACCGCATCTGCGGCTTTGACACACATAAATTTCTGTGGTTGAACTCCCTTTTTCACAATATTTTGCGTTTTGTGTTTCAGAAAAAAGTTTCCAAAAAAAATTACCTGACCATAAAAATCCTCAAAGTAACCGTTTATCGCAAAAAATTATCTTAGCGGCTTGCCAAAAGGAAAAAAACACTTTAGCATAAACACTGGCTACAAAAATTCGGAATAAAACATGTTCGGCAAAATCAAAGACAAAATCAAAAACACCTATGTCATCAAAAACTATTCCAAAATCTACCCCTATGTAAAGCCTTATATGTTCAGGGCACTTTTAGCTGTGCTGATAACAATCCCGATCGGTTCCATGGATGCCGTCATCGCCTGGTCGCTCAAACCATACATGGACGTCGTCATGGTTGAAAAGAATACGGCCTCTACCAACTACATCCCGCTCTTGATTATCATCTTCAGCGTTTTGCAAAGCCTGCTCAACTATACCGCGACCTACCTCAACACCTGGGTCGGCTGCAAAATTGCCAACGACGTCAAAATGGATTTGTTCAAAAAGCTGATGCATTACGACGCCGGATTTTTTGATAAACGCAATTCCGGTGACATTCAGTTCCAGTTCAACAATCAAGTTGATATGGCCTGCAACGGGCTTCTCTCCAACCTCAAGCTGTTCACCACTCGCGTCTTTTCCTCTTTTTCTTTGATCGCCGTCCTCTTCTACAATTCCTGGCAACTGGCTATCGTAGCCGTTGTCGTTCTCCTTGGGGCGCTTTATCCTTTGACGACAATTCGCCGCAAAATCAAATCGCTGTTTAATAAAAGCATTTTCTCCGGGGCCGCCGTCATGACTCATTACAACGAAACTTACAGCGGAAACCGAATTATCACCTCTTATAATCTGTATGATTATCAGTTCAGCCGTTTTAAAGAAACGCTGCACTCCGTTTTCAAAATCGGCATCAAAATGATTCAGCGCACGGGTATTATCTCGCCGCTGATGCATTTTGTTGTTTCTTTGGGAATTGCCCTGATCATCTGGCTGGGCAGTTACCTGATCGTTACGCACCAGATCACCGCCGGAAACTTTGTTTCCTTTATTGCCGCCTTGATTATGCTTTACAACCCCATCAAAAGCATCGGTAACAATTTTAACTCTGTTCAGCTTTCTCTGATTGCCATGGAAGGCGTTTTTGGCACACTTGAAGGCGTCCCCGCAATAACAGACCGCCCCGGTGCCAAACCGCTTAAATCCGTCAAAAAGGAAATCGAATACAAAAATGTCAATTTTGAATACATTCCAGGCAAGCCGGTCCTCAAAAACATCTGCCTGAAAGTTAAAATCGGCGAAACCATCGCCTTCGTCGGCAACTCCGGCGGCGGCAAAACCACTATGGTCAACCTGTTGCCCCGCTTCTACGATGTCAAAAGCGGACAAATCACGATAGACGGCACCGATATCAGAGATTTCACCCTGGATTCCCTGCGCGATAAAATATCAATCGTCTTTCAGGATAATTTCCTTTTTGCCGGAACAATCCGCGAAAACATTCTCCTCGGCAAAAAAGACGCTACGCCGCAGGAAATTGACAACGCCGTCAAATCCGCCTGTCTGGAAGAATTTATCTCATCCCTTGACAAAGGTTTGGACACTCAGATTGGCGAACGCGGCGTCCTTTTGTCCGGCGGTCAAAAACAACGGATTGCCATTGCCCGTGCTTTTATAAAAAATGCGCCGATTGTCATCCTTGACGAAGCGACTTCTGCCCTCGACAACAAATCAGAAGCGGTTGTTCAGGCTGCCATTGACAACCTGATGAAAGACCGTACGGTTTTCATCATCGCTCACCGCCTTTCCACCGTCCGCAATGCCGACAAAATTGTCGTCGTCAACTACGGAGAATTGGTCGAAAGCGGTTCCCATGAAGAACTTCTGGCCCGGGAAGGAAGCATCTACGCTTCCCTGTATAAAACCCAGCTCAAATAATATTTCTTTTAAGGCGAATTGTACTGAACATTCCCCCGAAAGTGTTAACAATCGGAAGATTTTGCTGGATTTTAAACATTGTAATGGTAACATTTCCCGTTGTCTGTACAAATCCGGAGAATAGCAATGGAACTCGACGCTTTGCGGGAAAAATACCTCCCGATTGTATTTAAGCTGGCTTCAAAATTCATACCGGGGCGTAAACGCCGCCGTCGGCTCCGCCAATCCTGGTGGTATAACTATATCGTCCGGCCTCACATTGCTGCCGGAAAATTAAAATACGGTCTCAACACCGAACCGCGTTCTCATGAACTGATTGTTTCCCTGACATCTTATCCAGCCCGCATCAACGAATTATATGCCTGTGTTTTTTCTTTGCTCGAACAAAGCGTTAAAGCCGACCGGGTTATTCTGTACCTGGCCAAGCCTCAGTTTCCGGGGCTCGAAAAAGATCTCCCGGCATCCCTGCTGGACTTGCGCCGGCTCGGCCTCACCATATCCTGGTACGATGATGACATCCGGTCTTATAAAAAACTGGTGCCCGCTCTGCAGCAATACCCCGAAGCCGTCATTATTACCGCCGACGACGATTTTTATTATCCTCGGGATTACATCAAAATCCTTTATGAAGCTTATCTGCAGGATCCGAGCTGTCTGCACTGCCACCGCGCTCACTGGATCGGATTTAATCCGGACGGCAGCCTTGCGCCCTACCTCTCCTGGGGAAAAGGCCACAAAATTGCCA
This sequence comes from uncultured Alphaproteobacteria bacterium, assembly GCA_944391425.1. Taxonomy (GTDB): domain Bacteria; phylum Pseudomonadota; class Alphaproteobacteria; order RF32; family CAG-239; genus CAZU01. Next base: position 21,994 of record CALXTO010000015.1, read on the forward strand.
AACCGGCGTTTTCCAACTTTTGTACCACCGGTGCCGGCGTCATCTACCCGCCGCACATTCTTCACCCTGACGTCACCCGTAAAGAACTTTTTTCCCAACTGAGCCCGACGGCGGATGATGTTTGGTTTTGGGCAATGGCTGTTGCCAACGGCGTCAAAATAAACAAACTGCCGACGCTCCTCATGGAAAAACGCAATGTTCTTCCCTGCCTGTCCGAAGACGAGGTACCACTAAACGTCATCAATTGCGCCCGGGGACAAAACGATGTCCAGCTGGCAGCCGTGCTCGGACGTTATCCGCAAATTCTGGAAAGATTACACGCTGAAAGGAACCTACAATGAAAGATATGCTTATCAGACTGCTGTCACTATTTATTCCGTCCAAAAAACAACGTCGCAACGTCCGCGACTATTTGCGCGCCCGCTTCAGTGTCAACAGCAATCGCAATCCCATGCTGATCAAAAAATATCCCTGTTTTCCCAATGCCCTGATAAAAAAAAACCACCGCTGCCTGATTGTAGCCCCTCACCCTGACGATGAATGCATCGGCTGCGGCGGCATCATCTCTAAATACGCATCCAATATTGATGTTCTGATTGTCAACAGTTCTGGTGTTGCCCGCAACAAAAAAGAGCTCAATGCCGAACACATGGCTGACATTCGCATCAAAGAATTCAACCAGTGCATGGACAAAGCCAAAATCAAAAACCGCTGGATATTCAGAATTTTCGGTACACCGCCGATGTTTGAGCAAATTGAAGCGCACTTTGACGACTACCTTAAAACAATCAATTTCAAAAGCTATGACCGTATTTTCATGCCCCACGTTTCCGACGGACACAAAGAGCACCGCTACGTCAGTGCCTGTCTGCTGCCCCGCCTGCTGCAAAAAAGCGGTTTTAAGAAATCGGCTCTGGCCGTTTTTTACGAAGTCTGGTCGCCGGTTGATTCGCCTAATTATTTTGAAGACATTTCCGCCGTCGTCAAAAATAAAGCCAAATTACTCAACATATACAAAAGCCAAGGCGGCAGCAATTATGCCAAACGCATCCTGGGACTGAATCAGTACCGCGGATTAACAACCAAGTATGAATATGCCGAAGCTTTCAGAGTCGTTCCCATGGCTGACTTTCTGGTTGAAGCGCAAAAAGACAACAGCGATTTTCCGGCATAAATTTAACCGACGCATACTTCAAAAAAAACATTCTGCTGCTTATATTTTGGCAGAGGAGAAAGTTATGAGCTTATCATATGCCATTTTTGCGGCAGGTTGCTTTTGGGGTGTCCAAGCCGCATTTGATGCTGCACCCGGAGTTGTCGAAACCGTTGTCGGATATACCGGCGGCAGTGTCGTTTCTCCAACCTATCGTCAAGTTTGTTCAGACAATACCGGACATGCCGAAGCCGTTAAAGTAACCTTTAACGACCGGATAATCAGCTATGAACAGCTGCTCGACATCTTTTTCAGTTCCCATGATCCGACAACTCTGAACCGCCAGGGACCGGACATCGGCTCGCAATACCGTTCGGCAATTTTTTACCTTTCTCCCGCTCAAAAACAAGCTGCTCTGAATAAAATACAAACGCTGCAAAAATCGGGCATTTATAATCATCCTGTCGTAACCGAAGTAACGGCTGCTTCTGAATTTTATCCGGCCGAAGAATATCATCAAAAATATTTGGCCAAACACGGCGGCAGTTGTTCTGTTCCGAAACCACAAACAGAAGCCGGCGAACGTGAATGGCGGCAAAAACTCTCTCCGGAACAATATGCGGTGCTGCGCCAAAAACAGACCGAACGCCCCTTCAGCGGAAAATTGCTAAATGTTAAAGATGACGGAACATTCGTTTGCGCCGCCTGCGGCAACCGGATTTTTTCTTCTCGCGACAAATTCGATTCCGGCAGCGGCTGGCCGAGTTTTGACCGCGCTGTCCCCGGCAGTGTCACCCTCTCCCCGGATTACAGCCACGGCATGATACGTACCGAGGTCAGCTGTGCCCGCTGCGGCTCACATCTCGGACACTTGTTTGAAGACAGCCCTACGGCAACCGGCAGCCGTTTCTGCATCAATTCCGCGGCAATGGATTTTCTCCCGCAAAAATCGACGTCTTTTAACGAAAAATAAACCAAACGAATTTATGTTAAACTAAGAATAAATTTCATTCGGAAAAATTAATGCATACCATTCACAGCCTGATCGTCGACCTGACGCTGATAACGATTTATGCGGGAATTATCACGCTGATTTTCAAAAAGCTCAAACAACCTACCGTTTTGGGCTATATTCTGGCAGGTATCATCGCCGGCCCTTTCTTTAATTTCCTGCCTACCGTCAACGACAGGGAAAACTTGACCATTTGGGCAGACATCGGCGTGATCTTTCTGCTTTTCGGACTGGGACTTGAATTCAGCTTCAACAAAATGGTCAATGTCGGCAAAGCAGCCATGATAACCGCAACCGCTAACATATTTTTCCTGCTTTTTCTGGGCTACAACACCGGCTTGCTGCTCGGCTGGTCCACCATGGACAGCTTTTTTCTTGGCAGCATGATTTCAATGTCATCAACCACTATTATCATCAAAGCTTTTGACGACCTCAATATCAAAAGACAAAAGTTTACGGATTTGGTTTTTGGCGTACTGGTTGTTGAAGACATTGTCGGCATTTTGCTTTTGGTACTGCTGCCGACCATTGCCCTGAGCAACAGCATTAACGGCATTGAATTGGCCGTCAGCACGCTGAAACTGGTATTCTTTCTGGTACTCTGCTTTATTCTCGGTATTTATCTGATACCCACTTTCCTCAAAAAAATAACCGTTTTTCTCAATGATGAAATGCTCCTTTTGATAACAATCAGCCTGTGCTTCGGCATGGTTCTGCTCGCCACTTCTTCCGGTTTTTCGGCAGCGCTCGGCGCGTTCATTATGGGGTCCATTCTGGCTGAAAGCGAATTGATTCAACGCATTGAACATATCATCAAGCCCCTGAAAGATTTCTTCGGCGCCGTCTTTTTCGTTTCCGTCGGCATGATGGTCAACCCGGCCATGTTTGTGGAATATGCCTGGCCGATTCTGGCAATCACCGTAATTGTTATTGCCGGTAAAATCGCCTTTTCCTGCTTTGGTTTCACGATTTCGGGACAACCGTTGAAAACCGCTATCATGGGCAGTTTTTCTTTAGCTCAGGTCGGAGAATTTGCTTTCATTATTGCCAGCCTGGGCATGAGTCTGGGTGTCTTAGACGCCAAGGTATACCCGATTATCGTAGCCGTATCGGTCATCACCACATTCCTGACGCCCATGATGATAAAAGCGGCTGAACCGTTTTACCGTTTCATCAAAAAAATTCTCCCCGGCTCATGGAGCAACTACATTGACCAGAATACCTCATCCGCTCCAATTTCTCAGTCAGAAGAAAAATTATGGGGAGCCCTCTTTAAAAATTATTTTCTGCGTCTGGTCATTTTTTCCATCATCCTTTACAGTATCATCTTTTTATCGGCACATTTCCTGCGTCCTTTTTTACGGACCTTGCTGCCCGACTACGCGCAAAGATTTACGACTACGGCACTCACTTTTATCTTTATGTCTCCTTTCTTAAAGGCTCTCATTGGCTGGGAAGCGATTATTCCCGCCTTCATCAAAGATTTTATTGCCCGCTTCTTCTGCCGTCTGAGCCGGCATGAAAACAAAGAAGAAGTCAAAAACTCCGTTTTGCGCCGACTTGAAAAATACCTCAGTTTCTGCAGTGTCGACCATGCTGAAGATACCAAAAACTTCTTTATTTCCAACAACAAAGTCGCCAAAATATACTACAAACTCTGGATGGCTAAAAAGTCAAACCGGTTGCCGCTGATCTTCCTCACCAGCTTTCGTTTGCTGATAATTTCTTTCTTTATCGTCACCGTCGTCCATAAATTTCTGACCGAAAATACACAGGTCACCATGCTGCTGGTTCTGCTTTCCATCTTCCTGTTGCTGCAATCGCGCTGGCTGCTGAATCAGTACATCAAGATAGAGACTCAGTTTTTCAAAAACCTCAACGGCAATGCGCCGCGCGGTGAAATCCCAGAAAAAACGGATTCCAAATCATAAATCTTGAGTTGATTTATCTTTTAAAATCTATAAAATAAATGCAACAAAAAACTCTGTCAGGAACACTATGCCATATACAATTAACGACCTGCGGCGCACTTGGGCCGAAAATGCCAATGACTACCAAAATAAGGAAATCGGTGGCGGCGTACATAATTTCATCAATATGGCTCTGCAATGTCCGGAACTTTTCGGCCTCAAGCTCAAACCTAAACGTTCCACAATGCCGTTTTCCTACACGCATGACACAGAGGGCGCTCCCAACGGACGCCCTGATTTTGTTATCTATATTGACAAAGAAATCGCCATCCCTGTTGAAGCCAAACGCTATACCCATATCAACGAGGGCGAAAAACAACTTTTCCGCTATCAGCTGGATTGGTGCCAAAATGCCCGTTACGGCATTCTCACCGACGGCTACACCTGGCGTTTTTACAATAACACCGCCAGCCGCGAACTGAATCTGGATGACCTCCTGAATACGCCGCAAAAATTCACGGACTTCTGGCAGGACTATACCAAACCCGAAAAATACTATCTTTCTTTTTTTGAACCTCAGATGCAGGACAATTTGTTTTCCCAAGAAGAGAGCATCAACGTCGAAAACAATCGCGGCATATTTTTTGACGACATCACCAAACTGATTGATAAATTCAAAAACAAGCTTGACCTGGCCGGATACTTTACCGATCTGGAACCCAAAGAACGGCAGAAAAAAGCAACCGAACTCTCTTATGCTTACCTGATTCAGTTTATTCTTTACAAAACCCTGGTTGACAACGCCTACGCCGCATTCTCCGACGAATTTGCCCTGCGTACGGAGCAAATCTACCGCGCTCTTAAAGCTCGGTCCTACAGCGCCGTGCTCAATCAGATTTCAGGCATTTCCAATACCATTTCCCAACACATCTACCGCCCTTTCAGCAGTGAACAATCCCTCATTGAACAAAAAATCCGTAATGTTTTAATGCTTCCCCAACAGGAGATCAGCGACATCTCATTGTGGTTAGACATTATCATTTTTATCCGTCGTTACGATTTTTCCTCCATTAAAAACGACATTTTCGGCTTCATTTATGAAAACTACCTCAAGGACCTTTATGAAGAACAGCAAAAAGGCCAGTATTTCACCGATCCGGCCGTTGTCAACTTCATGCTCGACGAAATCGGCTTCACCACAAACTACATTCGCGGAGAGTATCAGAATTTCCGCAACAGCAAAAACAAAGAGATACGGCTGTCACTGATTGATCCTTCCTGCGGCAGCGGAACTTTTCTTTACAGTGCCGTCGACCGCATTATTGATGCCCTGGACGACAACTCTGAAAATATGTCCATGTTCATTAAAAATCTTGTCAACGGCAATATCTTTGGCCTCGACATTGCCGAATTTCCGCTCTATCTGGCGGAAATGAGCATTTTGATGCGCATGCTGCCGCTGATTGTTAATCAAAGATACAACAATCCCGTTGACAAGAAAATAAAGGTTTTCAAAACCAACGACAGCATCAGCGAATTCATGGACACGGGAATTATCGCTGGCGACATCGTCCGTGCCAAAAACGAAAACCAGCTTGACTTCTTTTCCGAAAGACAGGATCTTGGCTACCAAAGCTATATTCGCGACGAAGACGACCTCCGCGAAATGAAAACCAGCCTGCAAAAACGGACGCGCTTTGACTTTGTCATCGGCAACCCGCCCTACATCGGTTACAACGAATGCTGCAGACAAAAAGCCCTTTTCACCGAGCTGATCCGAGAACGCAAAATGTTTATGAACAACATTTACGGCATCAACCTCCACAGCATCCCCGGACATCCCAAAAAATCCCCGCCCAAACCGAACCTTTACGCCTTTTTCATGGCGCTTGGCCTGGGACTGCTTAAAGACAAAGGTGTCATCTCCTACATCATTCCCCAGACTTTGCTTAATGCCGAAGCTTTTGACGTTTTGCGCTACCATCTGGCCAAATTCACCACGATTGACAAGATCATCACCTTCGCCGGTAATATGTTTATTGGCCGTGGCATTCACCAAAACAAGCCTGTTGCCACCTCCAGCCTGATTTTTGTCGTCCGCCGCAAAAAGCCTTCTGCCCGTCACAAGGTCAAAGTCATCCGCTATCAGAACTATGACAACGACGGCAGCCTTGGCGCATACCTTTCCTCCGAACGGAAAACGACCGCTTCCGTTTTGCAGTCCGAACTCCTTAAAAAAGCAGGCAATTGGAACTTTTTGCAGTACTTAGGTAATCTGGGAATTATCAAATTCTGCCAACAATATGAAAAAAATGCCGGTTTGTCACAATACTACAATCACGACGAAGCCCAACAGGAATTCAACTCCGCTTTTTATTTTGACATCGGATACAATATCGATGAATCAAATCTGTCCCCGCAGGAAGACGGCTTTCTCTACCCTAAAATCAACGAGCAGTTCTACAATATTCTTCAGGCGCGCGGCTATTATCCCGAAGACCGACCGATAAAACTCCTCAAAAACAACCAGGGCCTCAAGCTGCTCAACAGCCGCTGCAAAATTCTCTGGTCATACAACAACCCGCGCAAATTTCATTTTACGGATCAAAAAGTAATCTGGGCGCGCAACAGCATTTGCGGCATCGGCAGCAACAATCATGAAGAACTTTTATACCTTTTTGCTTTGCTGAATGCGCCGGTCAACATCGCCATCCTCAATCTCAAGCTGCGCAACCCCAATGAGAAGGCGCTTTTGGTATCTTTGCAGGCAATCCGTCAATATATCAAAGCTCCGAAGATTACCAAAACAAACCTGCCGCTTAAAAAGGAAATCATTTCCCAAACCCAAAAACTCCTGAATATGGAAAAGGTTTTCCTTAAAGACATCGTTGATTTTTCCGCCATCGGCATCCAAAAATTCGATTCTGTCGCCGTTGAAGATTGCAAACTCCTTCTGTCCAACGGCAGCCGACATTTTGAATTAAATATTCCGCCGGCTCAGGCTCCTGTCGTCGTTTCAGCCTTAAACGCCGCATTTGTCAAAGACGGGAAACCCTTGTTTGAACAAATCAGCTTGACCGAACTTAAGTACCTCTGTTGTATCGACACAACAGCCCAGAATAAGCTGAAAGAATACATTGATGACTTGGTCTTCGCTCTTTACTTTAACATAAGGATAGGCAAACCGGACTTTTCCCAAGCCGAGAAAATACATCAAACCTGCGCCCGAAATCCGCATTACGCCCTGCCGCTTTCTATAGCCTCAAGACATAACATTTTATAACTCCCTTCACTATATTGTGGATAATCCTCTGCGTTGCGCAGTTTATCTTTACCACTGTCACAATTACCAATTCTCCCCGCAAAACTTCAATTGGATGTACAACCCGGGACAATCCGCTTGCTTGAAACCAATGACAACATGGTCTATAACGCCGACATCAGAATCAATTTTTGACTCAAATGAAGCCTGACAAACTAATCAGGCTTCATTGCATAAAATCTTACTCAATAAACTGAATGATTGAGTCATATAATTCTGTCCGGCTCCGTTCAGTCGTAAAATTATGTCCGCCACCGGAAACGACACTCAAAGCTTTATTGCTGCCCAAAGTCCGGTAAAGATCTTTAACGTCTCGAGGAGCAATAATGTTATCATCGCTTGTTGTAATTAGCAAAACCTTTGCTTTAATATTTTCTGCAAGTTTAAGCGCATCATATGTCTTGGATTCCTCAACAACGGCATAAGGAATAATTGCCGTCTGATAATGATAAATCCCATTTTTCTTCCAATCCTTGCAAAAATCAGGCATATTGTCCATGCAGCTTTTTTCCCATCTGTTTCCGCTCACAACCGGGGTTATTGCAATGACATCTCTGACCAAGGCAGGATTTTCGGCAGCATATTGCAAAATTGACGCTCCGCCCAACGAATGCCCAGCCAACGTCACCGACCCGTCATAAAATTTTTGTGTTTTTATCCAGTTGATAACCGTTTCCAAATCATTTTTAAAAGTAGACAGGCGAACATCAGCAACATTCCTGCCGCTTTTGCCCAAAGAATATCTGCTGTCAAACGTTATAACCAAATACCCCTTGTCCAAAAAGGCTTTTTTAGCCGTCTGCACGGCAGGATGTTCCATATTCGAAGCCAGTCCGTGTTGAATAATGGCTACTTTTTTATTACCGGTACTCTCATCTCTCGCCAGTTCCAAATAAATTGATTCATTTTGTGCGTTTTGAATCAAAACCTCATACGGCAGTTCATTTTTTGAACATGCCGTCATTAAAAATAAAAAAATGGCAAAGCCAAATCTTTTCATTACCTTCTCCACTGCTGTTTCCGCTAATTATGCCGATATTTGCAAAACTTTTGAGATTTTTATGTTATTCGGATTTAGATTAAAAACAATATCTTTTTAATATTTTAAAACTTAAAACATCAATTTTTGTCTTGACTTAGAGTATACTCAAAGAATTACCCTAATTAAAAAATGTTCTACAAGGAGGAAAAATGCCAAAACCCATTGTTTACTTCACGAAAGAAATCACGCCGGACAGCCTGATTAAAATCTACAAAAAACTGAATAAAAAACTCAACGGTAATATCGGAGTCAAAATCTCAACCGGAGAACCAGGCGGACATAATTACCTAAAACCGGATCTAATCGGTAAACTGGTCCAAGAGCTTAACGCCACAATCATTGAATGCAATACGGCCTATAACGGCCGCCGCAATACTTCCGCCGCACACTGGGAGGCAATTAAAGAACATGGCTTTACTCAAATCGCTCCGGTCGATATTATGGACAGTGAAGGAGAAATAGAGCTTCCTGTCCATGGTCGGCATCTGGATGTCGATATTGTCGGCAGCCATTTGCAAAACTACGACGCCATTTTGAATCTTGCTCATTTTAAAGGTCATGCCATGGGCGGTTTTGGAGGCGTCCTAAAAAATCAATCCATCGGCATCGCTTCCAGCAATGGTAAAACATATATCCACACCGCTGGCGTCACCCGCAATCCGGCCGAGCTGTGGGACAACCTTCCGGAGCAAAACGCTTTCCTGGAATCAATGGCCGAAGCAGCCAAAGCCGTCGCCGATTATATGAAAGGAAATATCCTCTACATTAATGTCATGAACAATCTATCTGTCGACTGTGATTGCGACTCTCACCCCGAAGCCCCTTGCATGAGCGATATCGGCATCTTGGCCTCAACTGATCCGGTAGCCGTTGATCAGGCATGTATTGATAAAATATGGACTTCAACGGACAAAGGGCGCGATCATTTTATTGCCCGGGTAGAAAGGCAAAACGGACGCCACATCCTGCCATATGCAGAGGCAATCGGCTTGGGTTCGCGCGATTATGAATTAGAAGACCTGGACAATGGCTAATAAACCTACAAAAATAATCATCCTGGCTGCCATACTCTTTCTTATGACAGCCGGAATTTCAGTATCCCGGGAGAACAATAAAATGAATATACCCCAAACCTTAGTTGTCTACTTTTCCCATAGCGGCAATACCAAACGCATCGCCGATAAAATCGCTCTTGCTGTTAACGCGGATACCGCGCGTATAGAAACGGTCATTCCTTACAGCGGCACTCCTGATGAAATTTCGAATCAAGGAAAAAAGGAAGTTCACAGTGCCTATAAACCTGAAATCAAACCTTTAAATGTCAACCTTTCCGATTATAAACGAATTGTCATCGGCACGCCGACATGGTGGTATACAATGGCGCCGGCCGTTCTTACTTTCTTTTCCCAAACCGACTTAAGCGACAAAGATGTTGTTCTATATATGACAAATGCCGGGTGGCCCGGACATACAATCAAAGATATGCAAAAAGCAGCCGGTAGAGCCAACATTATTTCGACCAAAGAAATCTTATTTGATTCTGGCGGCGGTAATCAAATGATTACGTCTGAAAAAGAAATCGATGCTTGGATTGCCAGCTGGAAATAATGCAAAAAATATGTTATTGACGCTCATTAATTTCACCGAAGTCATCGTTTCGTCTGGCTCTTGGCTGCGGGGGTAGGATTGGTTCTCACACTCGCATTGCTCGGTTTGTTCCACTACGCTCATTCGGCTTTCGCTCACCGGCGTTCTTTCGCTTGTAATGAACCTGCTTTTCCCGTAGGTTCAGATCTAACCACGCCATACAAAAACAAAAAAAAGCAGCCGCGAGGGCTGTTTTTTGTTAATGGTTGCGGGGGGAGGATTTGAACCTCCGACCTTCAG